>DASTJG010000418.1:0-10624 GCA_035716785.1 Anaerolineales bacterium | reverse complement strand
CGCCAGGCCGTCGCGGGCCTGCAAGCCCGGGACCGGAATCCCTGCCCGTCGCATCGCTTCGGCACCCGGGAGTCGTTCGCCATTATAGAAGGCTTCGCCTTCGCCCATCAGCAGGAGCGCGGCTTGCGCCATCGGGGCGAGATCGCCGCTCGCGCCCACTGACCCCTTCTGACAAACAACTGGTGTGACGCCTTTGTTCAGCATCTCCACCAGTGTCAGGGTGATCTCGGGTCTGCAGCCGGAATTGCCGTGCGCATGGACGTTGATCCTGCCTGCCAGCGCCGCACGAACGTACTCGACCGGAGCCGGTTCGCCGATCCCGGCGGCGTGGTTGTAAATGAGGTATTTCTGAAATTCCTTCACCTGCTCATCGTTGAGCATCGTCTCTGAGAACTCACCAATGCCCGTGTTCGTGCCGTACATGACTTCTTTTTTGGCGAGCTTGTCCTCCAGCATGGCGCGGCAGATCTTGATCCGCTCCAGGGCTGCAGGGGCTAATTCTACTTTTTCCTGATCTCGTGCAATTGCGACAAGTTTTTCGATCGTAAGGGATGAACCGTCGAGGGTGATGGCCATGGGCAAACTCCTGTTTGGATGATAGACCCCCACCCCGCCCATTCATGGGCGTCCCCCAAATCCTTTGGATTTGGGGGAGGTGCCCGACACTTGCACTGCAGTGCAGGTGAGGGCAGAGGGGGTCAAGAGTATTGTACTCCCGATGGCAAGTTGTCATACAGGTACATCAGTCCACGGTTGGAGGGATGACTATCCTGTAGGGACTGAGTGATTGAGGAGTTCTATTCTGACGTTTGATACAATTTCATTATGCCCACCAGCCTCACTCCCCCTCCCAAAGACGATGAAACCGAATGCGGCAATTGTGGCGCGTATATTTATCACGACCTGCTGAAGTGCCCCAATTGCGGCGCGTATCTCATTAATCCATTTCCCCATATCGATCTGAATGAGCAGCCGCCCCCACGCCCGAAGAGCAAACTTGCGCTGTGGTTCGAGTCTGTGGTGCGCAAGATCCGCGGAGAAACACACTATGCGGAGGAATTGTTTACCGGCGCGTTGAGGGAAGCGGCACTGTTCGACGATCTCCTCCGAAAAGTTGGCGGTGACCGGTCCGTGGTGGAGCGGCTCATCGAATATGAACGCGGGCAGCGACCGGGCGCCACGCGGCTGATATGTCTGCAAAATGCGATCCATCGCTGGGAGCAGGAAAACAGATAGCGGAGACCCGCGGGTCTCCGAGACTGATCCACACCGTCATCACATCTTTCACAATTGCAATTTTCCCTATGAGGGTTGGTGCTATACTCAAAAGAGCTGTAGGTACCATGATGATAAGCATGCTCAGGAAACGGGGCAACTGAAAGATCGATCAAGTAACGGATCCCGGTTATCAAGCCATTCCTGTTTGCGCAGGAGGAGCAACAGCATGAAGACAAAATCCAGGACCACCACAAAAACCAGCAAGGTCAGCATTCCCAGTAACAAGCGCGAACGAGCCAAGGATGCATTGCGACAATCGGAAGAACGATTCGCCAAAGCATTCCGCTCCAGCCCGGTTGCAATCATCATTAGCAGGGTGGCAGATGGTAAATTCATAGATGTGAACGATGCGGCATGCCAGATTTACGGATATACACGCGAGGAACTTCTCGGTCATACTTCGTTGGAGATGAAAATCATCAAAGCCGAAGAGCGCCGCAAGATCGTTGATGCCCTGCGGTCTCAAGGCGTGCTACGCAATCTTGAAGTCACCGTCTATTCCCGCAGCGCGGGCGCGCGTGTTGTGCTCTATTCGATGGAATTACTCGACATGCACGGTGAACAGTGTATGCTAACCGCCATGATCGATATCACTGAACGCAAGCAGGTGGAAACAGAACTTATGCAAATGAAACGCCTGTACGCCACCTTGAGCCAGGTCAACCAGACCATCGTGCGCGTCGAGAATCAACAGGAGCTGTTCGATTCCATTTGCAAAGTGGCGGTGGAATTTGGCGAGCTCCGCCTGGTATGGATTGGACTTTTCGATCCCGAAACCGGTCAGGTAACACCCATGGCGGAACATGGTGAAGGGGAAAACAAATTGCCATTCCAGAGCATCAACGCCAAAGAGGAGCCTTATCGAAATGACTTGATCGGTCTATCCTTAGAATCAGGGCTTGTACAATTCAGTGAAGACGTTCAAGTCGATGCGCGTATGGCGCATTGGCGCGCAGCCGCCATCAAAGGCGATTATCACTCCGCAGCAGCAGTTCCCATCCGGCAAAATGGAAAGATCATCGGGCTGTTGAACCTCTATGCCACTGATATTGGTTTCTTCACAGTGAAGGAGGAACAACGACTGCTCGAAGAGATGGGGTTGGATATTTCCTTCGCGCTGGACAATATGGATAGCGAATCCAGGCGCAGGCAGGCAGAGGATGAAAAGTTTCGACTCATGCAGGTGTTGGAATCGAGCCTGAATGAGATCTATATTTTCGACGACACTTTACTGCATTTCCACTATGTCAATCAGGGCGCGCTCAAAAACCTCGGTTACTCGATGGATGAACTGCGGTTGATGACCCCGGTCGATTTGAAGCCCGAATTTACCGAGAAGTCGTTCAGGGATATGATCCGTCCTCTGAGCCTCCAGGAAAAGGATATTCTTGTCTTTGAAACGGTCCATCGCCGGAAAAACGGGATGACATATCCGGTGGAGGTCCACCTGCAATCGGTCAAAACAGGAGATAGCAGGAATTTTGTAGCCATCATCCACGACATCACCGAACGCAAGCAGGCAGAGCAGACTTTGCGCGAAAGTGAGGAACGCCTGCGTCTCTCCCTTCATGCGGCGAATCAGGGACTTTATGACCTTAATGTCCAGACCGGTGATGCCATCGTTAACAGGGAGTATGCTGAAATGCTGGGATACGACCCCGAAACATTCGTCGAGACCAACGCGGCCTGGATCGAACGCCTCCATCCCGACGATCGGGAAGTCACGGCAAAGGCTTACTCCGATTACACAAACGGGTTATTACCTGAATACCGGGTGGAATTCCGTCAACGGATGAAGGATGGCAATTGGAAATGGATCCTCTCGATTGGCAAGGTGATCGAATACGATGCCGAGGGCAAACCACTTCGAATGCTGGGCACCCATACAGATATCACCAAGCGCAAGCAGGCAGAAGAGAAATTGCGCGAGAGCGAGCACAAATTTTCGATCATGTTCGATAAAGCGCCATTTGCCGCGTCGCTGTCGAAATTATCCAACGGCGCTTTCGTTCATGTCAACGAAGCATTCGAGAAAATGTTTGGATACACGAGAGAGGAAGCAACCGGCAAAACTTCGCTTGAGCTGGGTATCCATCCCGACCCGGAGCGGCTCGCACAAACCGTGGCAGAATTAAAAACTCAGGGTCACGCCCACGATATCGAACAAAAACTATTGACGAGATCGGGCGCAGAGCGCATCTTTCTGCTAAACATTGATGTGATCGATATTAGCGGAGAGAAATATGCGCTCCAGACTGCGCAGGATTTCGCCGAGCGCAAACGGGCGGAGGAACGCATCAAGACCCAGCTCGAACGGCTTGCCTCCCTGCGGGCCATAGATGCAGCCATTACCTCCAGCACCAATCTGAACATGACCTTTTATGTTCTATTGACCCAGGCCATGACCAGATTAAAAATCGATGCAGCGGCTGTCCTGGTCCTCAACCCCGTCACGAACGAATTGGAAGTTTATGCCCGTCAGGGTTTTTACGCCCCGGATCTCCAAAGGGTACATGTCCGCATAGGAGAAAATATTGCCGGGCAATGTGCCTTTAAGCGCGCCCCACTCGAGGATCACTTTCTTACAAAGGAAAACTTTTCGTCGATCGATCCATCCCTTATGGAGGAGGGCTTCACATGCTACCTTGCCATACCCCTGATCAACAAAGCGAAGACCCTGGGTGTGTTGGAAATCTTCGAGCGCGGACACCGCCCGCACGACCAGGATTGGGTGGACTTCCTCAATGCACTGGCAGGCCAGGCTGCCATCGCCATTGATAACTTTCAATTGTTCGATGGTTTGCAGCGCGCCAATACCATGCTCGAACGACGCGTGGCGGAACGCACCCGGGACCTCTACCAGGCCAATGCTGAACTCGAACATGCCAACCGTGCCAAGGACGAATTCCTGGCAACCATGAGCCACGAACTTCGCACTCCGCTCAACAGCATTTTGGGGCTGTCCGAATCGCTGCTGGAACAGAGGCGCGGGTCGCTGAACGAACACCAGCAAAAATCATTGCAGATCATCGAGACAAGCGGGCATCATCTGCTCGACCTGATCAACGACATTCTCGATCTATCCAAGATCGACGCCGGCAAATTCGATATTTACCCACAAGTCGTGGAAGTGAATACACTATGTCAATCTTCTCTGACTTTTATCAGACAACAGGCAACGCGAAAATCCATCTCGCTTGCTTATGAGGAAGATAAGACAATCTCAAAATTCCAGGCCGACCCGCGGCGTGTGAAACAAATCCTTGTCAACCTGCTCACCAACGCCGTCAAATTCACCCCCGAAGGCGGACGTGTGACCCTGCAGGTCCGCGCCAATGTAGAGCAAGACCTGGTCCAGTTCTCTGTGAGCGACAATGGCATCGGCATCGCGCCGGAGGACTTGAGGCGTTTATTCCAGCCCTTTGTGCAGGTGGACAGTAATCTCAACCGTCAGTTCGAAGGCACAGGTTTGGGTTTGGCGCTTGTCCAAAAGCTGACCGATTTGCATGGTGGCAGTGTGCACGTGGAGAGTGAGGTCCACATGGGGAGCCGGTTCACGGTTAATCTCCCCTGGCAAAGAGATATGGCAGAACCGCAGGGAACCGCAAATTCAAAAGTCGAGCCCATGGTCGCCGCCGCGGAAGGAAAACCCAAATTGTCCTCCGGTGAAACTTCCAATCACAAAGTCATCCTCCTGGCGGAGGACAATATGGCGAATATTCTGACCATCGGCGAATATCTGGAGAGTCATGGTTATAGTGTCGCATTTGCACACGACGGCTGGGAGGCAATCTCCAAAGCGGAGGAGGTCAACCCGGATATCATCCTGATGGACATCCAAATGCCCTCGCTGGATGGGCTGGAGGCGACACGTCGCTTGCGGGCAAACCCACGCTTCGCGACCACGCCGATCATTGCCATCACCGCCCTGGCCATGCCGGGCGATCGGGAGCGCTGTCTCGAAGCAGGTGCGAACGAATATATGAGCAAGCCTGTAAAACTACAGATACTGGCAAAAATCATCGAAACGATGCTCGAACCCGGAAAAGATATATCACAATAACCTGCATTCATCACAATTGGATGATGGACTTTATCTGTATACACTGTCCCGAAGGTTTATTTCGAGCAATCCGTGGTATCGAACGGCAACATCCCCGGCACCGACCCACCGGGGCAGGTGTCGGGACGTTTTCTAATTTCCGCTGTGGATGTGTATACCCACACAGAGTTTCCCATTTATGAAGCCCCATGGGAGATATTTAAATCGTAGTCCCGATTTCAAGGGTAATGCTATACTCGAAAAAATCAATAACCTGATCAAGACAGCCTGGCTGAACGGCAGAGGTTCTCATGAACAATATACAACTGGTGATATTCAGTGCAGAGGCTATCATTATTGCCGTCCTGGTGTTGTTCCTGTTTCGCATAAGGTCACGCTTCGGTCTTTCCCCTCTCTACATTACTCTGGGCGTTTTCCAGCCTGTCCAAACGATTCTGGCATCCACAGTCTATGTGGAGATCCTGCCAGGGGTGATCGTCAGCCCGGGTTCCGTG
Source organism: Anaerolineales bacterium (assembly GCA_035716785.1). Lineage (GTDB taxonomy): Bacteria > Chloroflexota > Anaerolineae > Anaerolineales > Villigracilaceae > Defluviilinea. Next base: position 4,789 of record DASTJG010000418.1, on the reverse strand, counting down.
ATCATGTTCACGGCAAGTCTGTTTGCCATTTTACTGGTGTACATTTTCGAGGATGCGCTCGAGACCCGCAAGGCTGTTTATGGGATCATGTTTGCCAACCTGGCAATGACACTGCTCCTGTTCATTTTTGGAATGCAATTGGAGCTTCTGCGAACGGTTAATTTCCTGAGCCTGTCACGCGAGATCTTCAACCAAACAGCCCGGATGATGCTCATGGGCACCCTCGTCCTTTTCGTGGATACGGTCCTGCTTATCTTTGTCTACGAAGCGGTCTGGCGATTAATTACCAGGAATCTTTTCCTGCGCGTCTATTTGACCATAGCCATCATCCTCGCGTTCGACAGCGTAGCATTCGCCACCGGAGCTTTTTACGGACAGCCAAATTATGTTGCCATTCTGATTTCAGGCATCATTGGCAAACTCGTCATGGCAGCTTTCTACGCTTTCATCCTCACCATCTACCTGCGATATGCTGAACGCAGCAACCACAAAATCCAACCCTTCAAAGACATTTTTCATTTGTTGTCCTACCGCCAGAAGTTCGAGATCGCGCATCAACGCGAACAGCAAACGAAATCCCTGCTGCGTGAAAGCGAAGGGAGGTATGAAACTCTTGCCACCATTTCTCCCGTTGGAATTTTTCGCACCGACGCAGATGGCGTTACCACTTATGTTAACCAGAAGTGGTGTGAGATTTCTGGACGGTCTTATGAGGATTCGCTTGGGGATGGTTGGCTCAACGCCGTTCATCCTGATGATAAAGAAAGAGTGAGCGAAGGCTGGCAGGAGTCCACCCAGCTGAAAAAGGGATCTGTCTCAGATTATCGTTTTGTGCGCCCGGACGGCGCGGTGGCCTGGGTGATGGGACATGCCGTCCCTGAAACAAACTCCGAGCAGCAGATCATCGGTTATGTCGGCACGGTCATCGACATCACGGAACGCAAACAGTCCGAGGAAAAGGTACAAAGACAACTTCAAAGATTGGAGGCTTTGCATCGGATCGATATGGCGATCACGGCCGGGCTGGAAATGAACGTCAGCCTGGGGCTGTTGCTTGAACAACTCCTCTCCATCCTCAAAGTGGATGCAGCGGTCATCCTCCTGCTCGAACCGCATACGCGTCTGCTTCGTTATGCCGTCAGCCGCGGCTTTCGCACCGACGCCATTCGATCCACACAAATCTCTCTGGGGAACGGACACGCGGGCCGCGTCGCTATGGAAAGACGTGCGATCCATATCCCTGATCTGGCGAATGATCCGGGTGGACCAGAACGGTCCGCGATCCTGGCAGCCGAAACGTTCAAGTCCTACTTCGCCATACCGCTGATCGTGAAAGGGCAGGTCAAAGGGGTGCTGGAGGTCTTTCAGCGCTCGTCGCTGACGCCGGATCATGGGTGGACCAACTTCATCGAAACGATGGCAAACCAGGCTGCCATCACCATCGACAATGCCCAATTGTTCGAAGGCATGCAAAGATCGAATATGGAGCTGATGATCGCCTATGACGCCACCATCGCAGGCTGGTCACAGGCCCTGGACCTGCGGGACAAAGAGACAGAGGGACATACACAGCGTGTCACCGAAATGACCGTTCAACTGGCCAGGAAGATGAACATTGACCCACAGGAGTTGGTGCACATCCGCCGTGGCGCTCTGCTGCACGATATCGGCAAACTGGGAGTCCCCGATCACATCCTGTTGAAACCCGACAAGCTAACAGAGGAAGAATGGAAGGTTATGCGCCAGCATCCGATCTATGCCCTCAACATGCTGACGCCGATCGCCCATTTACAGCCTGCACTGGATATTCCCTATTGCCATCACGAAAAATGGGACGGCAGTGGTTACCCGCGCCGCTTAAAAAGGGAACAAATCCCTCTTTCCGCGCGCCTCTTCGCCGTAGTGGACGTATGGGATGCCCTGGGCTCAGATCGCCCCTATCGAAAGGCCTGGCCAAAGGAAAAAATTCTAAAATACATTCGCGATGAATCAGACAAACACTTCGACCCACAGATTGTGGATACGTTTATGAAAATCATTATTTGATCATCACCGGCAGTTCGCCGTTCAGGAAAATCTCCTGCGCAGAGAATCCCGGGACCTCTTTCCAATCCTGATACAGATCGCCTTCCTTGATCTTCCAATTTCCATTTTTATCGAGAATGAGGATGCGATCATCGCCTAATTGAAATCGTTGAACATTCCTTGCCTGCCGGACATATTCTGCACGCAAATTCCCGTCGTTGACCATCAGGTTTCCGTTTTCATCCACGATTGCAACGCGTATGCCGGCCAGTTGGAATGCCCGGACCTTCGTGCCCATCGGTTTCCACTCCGCGGTGGTCAGGCCCTCCTGCACAAGGAAATTTCCCGCCGAATCCAGAACAGCGATGCGGCTATCGGACAATTGAAACGCCCGGACGTTGCCAGCAACGGTCAACCAGTCACTTTGCAGGCTGCCCTCCTTGATCAGCAATCTGCCATCGTTCGCGAGAACGCCCAAACGATGCTCGGAGATCGAAAAGGAACGGACATCCCTGATCTGCAAATCCCATTCACCGTGCAAGTCTCCCACTTTGAGCCGGAATACTCCATCCGTTCCAAGAACCGCGACTCTGGTATCCGTGATCTGATAACTGGCAACGTTCGATCCCAGGTTGGTCCAGTTCCGCAGAAACTCGTATCCACACGGCAGGGACCGTTTGAATCCAACATCCTTTACCAGCAGATTCTCATTTCGATCCACGACCGCCATGCGGTGACCGGCCAATCGAAACCCTGCGATACCGTCCGCTTCGAAGACTTCCGCCATGTTCCCGGCATCATCACGAATGAACAGCCGATTCGCCTGTGTAAGAATCCCCATGCGCCTGTATCCGGGATTGGGCCGCACGCATAGACTTTGATCCTTCCACATGCAGCCGTACCACGGAGCGGCGTCCCGGCCCCACGGATTGACATAGTTCGTATACATTCTTTGGTCCAGGCCCACTTCAAAATGGAGATGGGAATTGTCACCCTGGTTGTAGACAGCGCCGACCTGTGTACCCTCCGGGACATCTTTTCCCAATTCCAATAACTCCCTGGCTGGCAGGATGTGCATATACGTCGTGTACCACTCCGTCCCGCCCACGCATTCAGAGTCCGCATTCCACTGGCCGTTCCAACAATGTTTAAGGACGATCAGGCTATTCACATAATCCAAAAGCGTCCCTGCTACTTTGCCATCCGCACTGGCGTAGACGGGAGTATTCGCCGGGGCAAGGATATCTGTTCCTTCGTGCCCATTTTCCCCGACGATCCCCCATGTGGAATAACAGTTCACGATTTCAAAATTATGCGGGTCAGCCCTTGCCATGTCCTGTTTCTCGGGGATCGACTTGTCACGCCAGATGTACCACCAGGTGGCATCCAGCACATAGCCGAACGCAGGCGGGCACTGCTGTTCCGGGTTCAGTCCCAGGTAATTCCAGGTCCAGGGGGTATTGGGAAATTGGGAGATGCGCGCAAGACCGATATACGTTGGCAGCGGCCAGGCAAGAAATGCAGGCCGTTGCGACGTGTCCGAATAGGCATAAGCACGTTCTGTCGCGCCTTCTGCCCCTGCCAGGAGCAGGACGATCAACAGGAAGAGACAAAACTTTGCGCGAATGAAACGGCAATTTGGCTGCGTTTTTTTCATAGCGACCCTCGATCCCAAAGACCTTTGAGCATTGCGACGGATATTATCCACCGGCCAACTCAATACTACAATAGTGAGTATCTCGCGGTCAATCACATTTTTAATTTCCTGCCGGAACATACTCAGCCAGGCTGGCGTCATGGCAATACAATGAAACGCCGATTTTCGCTTTACACCTTGATCATTTTCATCCTGATCGCTTTAGGGGGTATCTGGCTCTTTTCCACATTGCAAAACAGGGAATCGTTGCAGGTTTTCCCTGCCACGGTCAACCGCGCTTGCGCTCCATGGGATGGGACGGCGTTTACGGTGTCCATCCCCCTGAACAACGGAGCGATCATGGATATTTCCATTTACCGGTCACCGGATATCAAGCTTCCCATCAGCTTTTCGTTCCCGGATGAAACCATGAGGGATGGCAATGCTCTGCTCCTCCTGCCGTTTGGACTACCCGAGCCATTGGCCGGCAGGGTATGGTTCCAGCGCGTGGAACCGGGACAGCCCATCGAAGGCCGATTCCACCTCCGGTCCGAAAGAGGCGAATGGTTCGACGGCAAATTCCTGGCAGAATGGGAGCAGCAGATTGTTTATTGCGGGTGACTATTAAACCAGACATTCCTGTCCATCATCGTATAAAATAAGATGTTGTAACCAGCTCTTGTATTCCTCCGATGCTTTTTAATGAAGATATGCGCCTGGAGATAAGCTCCCATGTCCAACGAAAAGAATTTCTACAAGGAAATCATCGACAACCTGTATGATGGCGTCTATTTTGTGGACCGTGACCGTGTGATCACTTACTGGAACAAGGGGGCGGAACGCATTACCGGTTACACAGCCGCACAAACCCTTGGCCGCTCCTGCCAGGACAACCTGCTCAATCATGTCTCAACCAGTGGGGTTCCACTCTGCCAGAGTCATTGTCCCCTCGCCGCCGTTATGGAGAACGGACAGGAGCACGAGGTGGAGGTCTTTCTGCATCATGCCGATGGACATCGTCTGCCTGTGGCCATCCGGGCGACCGCCTTGCGCGATGAGACAGGCACGATCATCGGCGCGATCGAGACATTCAGTAACAACACCAGAGTGATCGAAGCCCACCGCAAA
>DASTJG010000417.1:0-3457 GCA_035716785.1 Anaerolineales bacterium | reverse complement strand
TCGGTCGGGCGGTAAGGATTCTCTTCGGAGGAAGCGCCAGGGGTGGAGGTAACTTCGACGACGGTCGTAACCTGGACTTCGACCGTTTGCTCGATGACTTGCGGTGTCGTCCCGGTGACTGGTACAGCTGGTGTGGCTGGTGCGCCGCACGCGGACACAATTGCGCTGAGGCTGACCAACAGGGCAACATACTTGAAGAAACGTTTTCCTTTCATGAGTGACTCCTCTATCTCTAAATTAGTTTCTCACTGAGAGCGATCGAATACCGATAAATAATGTGCTTTGCTCATCTGAAAACGATTGTCACCTCCTTGCTCTGGCCTGATCCTGCGGCTAGCGACTTTATGAACTTTCGAATGCGCAACAGTGGGCATAGTTCTGGACTAAAAAACCAATTAGTTTGTTGTGACAACCAACCAAATTTTACAAGAGATACTGAAGCCTGTCAATTAGTTGCAGCAATCAACTTAAGATGTTATGTAATCTGATATCCGCAGAAAGTGCCTATCATTCTAAAAATAACTGCTACAAGCTCACCAAGGCGGGGGCTGAAGCAATTCCAGAGTAACTCCGTCTGGATCAGTAAAATAAATGGTATAGCCACCTTTATTCACTCCAGCTTCAATAGCAATGGGCGCCTCCGCTTTGAAATGAACGCCCAATGCCTTGAGCCGGTTGAACTCTGTATGGATGTCATCCACAATGAATGCCCAGTGACCAACACCCGTCCGGTTGGTGTCTAATGGGATCGCCTCCCCACGCGGGTGAACATACTCCACCAGCTCAATGTGGTGACGCGAGATCGGAACGGTCTGGCCGGGGATGCGTAGTTGAGCCACCTTGAGATGAGCATCGGGAAATCCAACCAGTTTGCTGGTGTACTCATTGTGCTGTACCTGACTGCGTACAAACTCCAGGCCCAATACTTCGGTGTACCATTTCACCGCTGCCTCCAGGTTGCTGACCGTGAATGAAACATGCCAGAGGCCGCATATCATAACAAAACCTCTTGCACCTTTTTTTTCATGAGGAGCAGCGCCTCTTTGAGTGTCTGTTTCCCTGTAACTGCCTCTTGTACACCGGACGCCATAATATCTTCGATGAGTGGATATTCCGCAATTTTTGGTGGGATCATTGCATAATGATTGATCGTCTCTTCGAGAGCCGCCATGCGCCTGGCGTCACGCTGCGCGGCGCTTTGCCCCACCAGGGCCGCCTTCATCTTTTCAAAAACGCTTTGACGCACCGGCGTATGGCCGCCAACACTCGCCTCGTGCCATTGCACTTCCGGGCTGGTGAGGTATTTCGCCAGAGCTGCACCTCCCTCCGGATCACGCGCGGCTTTGGGGATGGCAAAACTGTGTCCGCCCGCATAGGATTTGCGCATCCCAGCCGGACCGGCCGGATACACCGCCACATCGAATTGATCGAGCACCGCGCAGGTTTCCCGTTTCTGATACAAGCCATAGAATCCGGGCCAGTCTCCGACCATTAAGACCTCACCTTTGCGGAAGCGCTCTGAAATTTCATCGTAGTACCAGTTCTCGATCAAGTCTGATGGAGTCACACGCTCGATGCTGTGCAAACGATGGAGAAAGTTCAGCGCCCATTCCCCGGCTTCGCTGTTGAAGATGGGTCGCAGATCATCATCGAGTAGATCGCCACCTGCCATGCCTAACAGTTCGTAGAACGTGCCAAACAAGCCGGAATGGCGCCCGGGAAACGCGAACCCATAAAGATTGTCGCGTTTGTGTGCGACCATCTGAGCAGCTGCCTCTTCCCAGGTTTGCGGCGCGGGGATCAAATCAGCGCGGTAGAAAAGTATACGGGCATCCAGATTACGCGGCAGCTGCATCAATCTGTCTCCGATGCGGCACAGGTCGAGGACACGTGGCACAAAGTCATTTAGCTCGTCGGGGTTTATGAATTCATCGAATGGCATCAAATGTTCGGCTTGTGATGGCGAATACTTCGTATGTGTGGAGATCAGATCGTAACAGCCGTGTTCAGTGCCCAGATCGTTTGCCATGCGCTCGTTCAATTCGACATGCGGCAGGCACACATCCACTTGCAGGCGATAGCTAGTCTGCTCTTCATAGGCAGGTAACTTTTCCAGCAGACCGTCGTATTGGGGACCGCCAATGAGTGCGAGATGTAATTCCTTCATTAGAACATCGCCTCCACTGCGCGCACAATGCCATCGGCTTGGGGCAGGACCGTGTTTTCCAATGGCTCCGCCACCGGGATCGGGACGTGCTTCGCTCCCAACCGCCGGGCAGGCGTGATCAAGCGACCCGGGGCTTGTTCCCCCACTCTGGCAATGATCTCCGCGCCCAGCCCACAATTGTTATAAGACTCGTGCACGACGAGCAAACGTCCCGTTCCTCGTATCGACTCGAGGATCGTGTCCATATCGAGCGGCTCGATGGTCTGCAAGTCAATGACTTCGGCTTCGACCCCCTGCTGCGCAAGTTTCTCGGCGGCTTCGAGCGCAAACAGGGAGGTGCGTGAGTAGGACACAATCGTGATATCCCGTCCATACCGTTTGATGTCTGCCTTGCCGATGGGGATGATGTAATCCTCCTCCGGTACTTCGCCTTTGGTGTTGTAAAGCAGCTTGTGTTCAATAAAGACGACCGGGTTTCCGGCGCGGATGCTGCTCTTGAGCAAGCCCTTTGCGTCCGCAGGTGTGGAGGGTGCGACGATGATCAACCCCGGAACTTGCGCAAACCACGAATCAAACGATTGCGAATGCTGCGCGCCATTCCCGCGCCCGCCGCCTTGTTGGGCGCGAATTACTATGGGAACGGATACAGTACCGCCGGACATATAACGCAGCTTGGCAGCCTGGTTGACAATCTGATCTGCCGCGACCAGCGCGAAATCCATGAAAAGCAATTCCACAACGGGCCGCATCCCGGCCATCGCCGCGCCGATGCCGAGTCCCACGAAGCTGGATTCGCTGATCGGGGTGTCGCGGACGCGGTCCGCGCCAAACTCGTCGATCAGATCTTTGGTCACGCGAAAGATGCCGCCATGATGGCCGATGTCCTCCCCCATCAGGAAGACGCGCGGGTCCGCGCGCATCTCTTCGCGGAGAGCATCATTTAAAGCCTGGGCATACGTAAGTGTTGGCATACATTCATTCCCTGTTAAATAAATACATCGGTGAATGCCTCGGCTGGCTCGGGTACCGGGCTCGATTCAGCGAACTCGACTGCATCCGCGATCGCAGCTTCGGCTTCCGAATCGAATCGGGCTAAATCAGATTCCTTGCATCCCAGTTCGATCAGACGCCGTCCCAAACGCAGGATCGGTTCGTTCTCACGGGCCCCGGCAACTTCTTCTTTGGTGCGATAGATCTCCGGGTCGCCCATCATGTGTCCCCACAAACGATAGGTCATCGCTTCGATATACGTCGGGCCGCCTCCTGAGCGCGCCTTTGCCGCAGCTTCCT
>DASTJG010000416.1:0-12746 GCA_035716785.1 Anaerolineales bacterium | reverse complement strand
GCGACTGCCGAGCGGCCGGACCCATCATTGAACAGATAGACCCAGACCCAGATGCGCGCTCCGGGGCTGGCAGTGCCGCGAATCTGATCTGCGTCCGTATCGATGTCGACGGCATCGATATCGATCACTGTATGTGTTTTGACGGTTGTCCCGTCTGATACAGTGACCTCATGTCCCGGCAGGAGATCGATCCCTGAAACATTGAAGTTGAAATTCCCATGAGTGTCGGCTGTCTGCGAGTCGGAATACACCACACTCCCGCCATCCTCGATGGTCAATGAGATGGTCGCGCCCGGCTTCCAGCGATTCCACTGCTGCACCCAGTTATCATCCGGCGACACATGGAAGCTGGGGCTGGACCACCATACTCCGGTGGCATCCCCATCGCTGTCGAATTGCTGCGAACCGCCATCGGAGAGGTACGTGAGATCTACCCTCCCGGAGAAATCCGCCGTCCAATGTCCAGAGCCATCTGCTGTCACCGTCAGGTTGCCATCCTCATGCGACCACACTTCCACAGCGGAGCCAGGCTCTGCCCGACCAAAGATCGTGTCCGCCGCGATGTCCACACCATCGACATAGAGATTCATTACGGTATGGGTCTTGGTCGTCGTCCCATCGGAAACGGTCACCACCTGTCCACGCTGGAGGTCGAACACATCCCAGAGGTTGAAATTGAAATTGCCGTTGTCATCGGCGACCTGCGAGTCGGTATACACCACTGATCCGCCATCCTCGATGGTCAGTGAGATGGTCGTTCCCGGAGTCCAGCGACTCCAGGACTGCACCCAATCATCCTCAGGCGCCACCTGGAACCTGGGGCTGGACCACCCCACCCAGGTGCCATCTCCGTCTGCATCAGCTTGTTCGGCACCGCCATCGGACAGATAATCAATGTCGGCCAACCCGGAGAAATCAGCGATCCAATTTCCCGAGCCATCTGCCGTAACTCTCAGATTGCCATAGTTGTTGACCCACACATCCACGCTGGTGCCAGCATCGGCGCGGCCGGATATGGTGTCAGCTGCGACATCCACACCATCGACGTACAGATTTATCACGGTGTGGGTCTTGGTGATCGCCCCATCGGAAACTGTTACCACTTGGCCGCGCTGGAGGTCAAACACATCCCACAGGCTGAAGTGGAAGTTGCCGTGGCTATCAGTTGTCTGCGAGTCAGAATACACGACTGTCCCACCATCCTCGATGGTCAGGGAAATGGTCGTTCCTGGAGTCCACCGATTCCAGGACTGTACCCAATTATCATCCGGCGACACCTGGAACCTGGGGCTGGACCACCACACCCCGGTGGCATCCCCGTCGCTGTCATATTGTCGCGAGCCACCATCAGAGGCATAGGTCAGGTCAGTCATGCTGGAGAAATTGGCTGTCCAATTTCCCGAGCCGTCCGCCGTAATATTCAGGTTGCCATCCCCGTGCACCCACACCTCCACAGCAGTGCCAGGGTCTGCCCGGCCAAATACATTGTCAGTTGTGACGTTAGCACCATCCACAAACAGGTTCATCACGGTATGAGTCTTGGTGGTTGTTCCATCAGAAACGGTTACCACCTGTCCACGCTGGATGTCGAACACGTCCCAAAGGTTGAAATTGAAGTAGCCGTTGGCATCGGCTGTCTGCGAGTCGGTATACACCACTGACCCGCCATCCTCGATGGTCAGTGTGACGGTTGTTCCAGGTGTCCAGGGTCTCCAGGCTTCCACCCAATCATCCTCAGGTGATACCTGGATCCTGGGGCTGGACCACCACACCCCGGTCGAATCGCCATCGTCATCCCATTGCCGCGAACCGCCATCGGAGGCATAGGTGAGATCGGTCATGCCGGAGAAGTCAGCTATCCAATTCCCTGAGCCATCCGCCGTAACGGCCAGGTTGCCGTTCCCGTGCACCCACACATCCACGCTGGTGCCAGCATCGGCACGACCGAATATCGTGTCAACCGTAATGTCCACGCCATCCACAAAGAGGTTGGTCACAGTGTGGCTCTTGGTGGTTATCCCATCGGAAACGGTCACCACCTGGCCGCGCTGAATGTCAAACTTATCCCACAAGTTGAAGTTGAAGTTACCATCTTCGTCAGTCACCTGCGAGTCGGAATACACGACTGTCCCGCCATCCTCGATGGTCAGTGAGATGGTCGTTCCGGGCGTCCACGGTCTCATCGGCTGCACCCAATGGTCAATCGGTGCCACCTGGATTTGCGGGCTGGACCACCAGACTCCGGTCGAGTCGCCGTCACTATCCCTCTGCTGCGAGCCGCCATCGGAGAAGTAGGTCAGGTCGCCCATGCCGGAGAAGTCGGCTGTCCAGTTCCCTGAGCCATCTGCCGTGACAGTTAGGTTGCCATCCCCATGTACCCACACATCCATACTGGCGCCGGGCTCAGCTCGTCCAAACACAGTGTCAGCCGTCATGTCCACGCCATCGACGAAGAGGTCCGCCACGGTATGGGTCTTGGTAGTCGTTCCATCAGAAACGGTCACCACCTGTCCCCGCCGGAGGTCGAACTTGTCCCAAAGGTTGAAATGAAAGTAGCCGCTGCCATCGGCTGTTTGGGAGTCGGTATATACCACTGCGCCGCCGTCCTCAATGGTCAGTGTGATGGTTGCCCCCGGCGTCCACGAACTCGAGGACTGTACCCATTCGTCGACGGGCGCGACCTGGAACGTAACCGAAGGATCTTCAGCGAGAGGCGCGAACACAGCCTCGACTTCCTTCTCCAATGGCTGCACCTGTTCATCAGCCGGTGCCGACCAAAATGCCGCCATAGCCCGCTCGGGGAGAGCAGGAATCGGAGCCACTGCCTCGTTCTGTGCCAATGCAGCCATCCGAGGGCTTGTGTCCGGAGCAGTCAGAAAAGAAGTTATCAGCGATGGTGGATAGGTCGGCTTTGGGAACCCCGGAACAACGGTGCCGTCCGGGGCGATCTTGACGATGCCTCCATCCCACAGAGACATCCAGATGTAACCGTTGGTGTCAATGCCAAGACCGTACCCATATTGCCGGATACAAAATCCCGATCTGGCAACCGGATCGTAGCGCAGCAGCGCGCCGCCGACGGACCACAGGATGCCATTCCCATCGACGAGTCCGCCATAGCCGCCGCAGCCAATCTGGCGCGCGTCGAATGAGTCGAGGATGGCTCCGCTGGAACCGTCAAGTTTGTAAAACATGCGCAGTACAAACGGATAACCACCCACCCAAACATTGTTATCAGCATCCACAGAGACGTGCCGGGCCTGTTCTGCGTCAGGTAAACGCTGGTAGATGAGGATACATTCATCCATGGCGTCCTGGACGAGTCCATCGGTCCCGCCCTGTCCGTCGGTGAGATCGGGCCAGGCCAGAATATCGCCAAGCCCCTTCGATGTTCGTATGAGTCCATCCCCGTTTCTATCGACGCAGGTGTTGTAACCATACGGCGGCGCCAGATAGCCTCCCGCCGGGTCCGGAGAACCGGTTGCGTCTACCCGGGTGCCGCCAACGATCAGCCCGATCTTGACAGCCGATCCATGTGGGGTGCCATCGATCAAGCCGGCCTCATCCCGGTTCGCTGTCCAGACATTGCCGAACAGGTCGACAGTTGTGCGGGACGGATTCAAACCGCGCCCTTCCGGGGCCGTCCAGTACTCACCAACGATCTCCCCCGTCTCTGTATTTGCCCGGACAACGGTGCCGCGCCCCGAGGCAGCTACATTGATGAAGGGAAAGGGCTTCGTCAGTGCGTCGAGTTGAAGCTGATCGTTGAAAGGAGCGTCGTGGTTGACACTCACCAACGTGCCCTGGTCAAAGTCCACGTCGATGGTGTAGAGAACATCATTACCTACACTCTGTGCGAAGGCAGATCCGTTCAATTGCCAGTTGGCAAACAAACTCACGATCATGAACGAGGCTGCAATCCGCAGAAAGACATATCTTCCTGGGTAGCTTTTCATTTTGCTTTCTCCAATTCTTTTTATGACGTCGAGTTTCAATCTTGCTTGTATCGTGTCAGTAGTGGGGGGGTCGATAACGACCTCCATCACAGAACAGAAGAACTACCAGCCTGGAACTATGAATTCTTTTTTTCCATTCCACCTTCCTTCATCCCTCCTGGGATCGAACACAAACAAATAACCGGCCCTGATGGCCGGTTTCGCTATTGGCTCCCTGACAACCCATGAGCGTCCAAATTAAGTTATCAGATCATCGCCGCCTACACTATGATGTACGGTGTGGAAAAGATAATTATTAGGCTCTCGCACCTCCCCGACAAACGTTCGTCACGTCTTCCCTCCGGGATTATCATAGCAAAAATCCGAAGTGAATACAACTGGTTGTGGTTGCAGATTTATAACAATTCCGATTTTGGGACAGATGCCTTTCACTCACTTTTCTCCAATCCGCTCGCGAACTTTACGCGAGGCATTCCCGTCTTAAGCAGGGAGAGGACATCACCATGACATTCAAAAAGAAAACTCTGCTTGGAATTATTCTGCTTCTTCTTGCCGCCTCGAGCGGACTGGCGCTCAAGTTTTATCGCCAGCCGCTCGGCCCTGCCCTCGAGCTGCCAACGCCCACCCAACCCGATCCTACGCTGACAACCGTCCCGACTGCCATGTCCGTGGAAAGCACCGCGACCGAGGCACTGTCCACACAGACCGCCACACCGCAGCCGTTGTGCGGCGGACCGGCCGTGATGAACATCCTGGCCATCGGCTCGGACGCGCGCGGCCAACATTATCTCTACGGCCTGGCAGATGTCATCCGCCTCGTGCGCGTGGACTTTGTCAATGCGCGCGTCGTCATCCTCGAAGTGCCGCGCGATCTGTGGGTGGAGATCCCCGAAATTGCAGATCACTATGACATCACCCAGGGCAAGTTGAACCAGGCCTATCTCTATGGCAACAAGGGACTCGGCTACTACGACGGTCCCGGCGAAGGGCCCGGACTATTGGCCCGCACGCTGGATCTTAATTTCGGCGCGCGCCCCGATCATTACCTGGCAGTCAACATGCTGACCTTCGAAGCGATCGTCGACGCCATCGACGGCATCGACGTCTACCTGCCCTACGAGATCAGCGTGAAGTCGAAGAAGAATCCGAAAGGGTTTGGCATTCCTCCCGGCCAACATCATATCGATGGGGAGACCGCGCTCTGGATCGCGCGCATCCGCCAGTATCACACGTTCAGCCGCGCCGAGAACCAGAACATCGTCATGTGCGCTTTGCGGAAGAAACTGCTCAGCCCGGCGGTCGTGCCGGCCATCCCGGAACTCATCCGCACCTTCCAGCGCTACGTGCAGACCGACCTCAGCCCGGAACAAATCAACCAGCTGGCCTGTCTCGCCACACAAATGAAAGGGACCGATGTGGTCTTCGCCAGTTTCCCCATGGATGTTTTCGAAGGCGTGAAGAAATACGACCCACAGCTCAAGGACACCACATCCGTCCTCGACGCGGATTACGATGTACTGCGCGATTACATCGCTCGCTTCCAGCAAGGGACATGGCCCGATCCGAATCTCGTGATCAACACCACGCCTTCCCCGGCTGCAACCGATCTTGAATTTTCATGTGAGGATTAGCTGCTCACCCCGCCGTCCTCGGCGGGATCTTATTGGTTACATCTGCGCCGCGGACGGCGCAGGGAGCGTTATAAATTCGGTACGTTCCCAAAATCAATAGACCATAACTGGAACGAGATATCTACATAAAAAGGCTGCCCTGTGGTAGGGCAGTCTTTTCTACGAAACAGGTTCTCCTACTTCACCTGCACGTCCTCCCCAAAGGCCAGACCGATGAACAGCTGGATCAGAGCCATCGGTGAGGGATCCAGCACCGGGGAGATCAGCTCCATGCCATGCGCTGCGCTGCCGGGATAATTCCGGTGGGCATAGTACTGCCTGTCGGCGCCAGCACAGGCCTGAGCAGAGGTACCATCCAGTTCGCCAGCAATGCACAGGGTTGCGATGGGAGCAAGATCAGCGATCACGGTGGAATACTGCATGCCAAGATAATTGCCAGGGGAGAACGAGAGCGCTCCCACACACCCACCTCCCATTTCCTGGTTGTATAACAGACATCCGTCCGCGGCGCCATCGGCACCGATGCTCGCGCCCAGAGCTGCCATTTGCTTCGCATCCACTCCCGAAAGCCCTGCCGCGGTCTTGAAGGCCGCCCAAGCATCTTTGACCATATCGGGTCTATCCCCTCCCTGCTCGCTTTCACCATACCCTCTGAAATCAAAGATGAATACCGCGATCGAGGCATCGGAAGCCATGGGCGGGAACCAGCTGGAATCCCTCCAGGAGTTCCCACCCGCATTTGCACAGCGTTCAAGTTTGGCGGGATTCTCGTCCGCGCGATTTTGCAACCAGAGCGCAATATCACTCCAGTCACACAAATCGCCCTGGGCCCAATGCATCAGGATCATGATCGGCGCATCGACGTATTTCGAGGGATAGTAATACCCCACCAGCTTCCTGCCGTCCTCGGCCTGGAACTCCACGCGCTGCGGGTCGGCGCTGGTGCCGGACAAGACAGGCTCATTGGACACAGACGACGCCGTCGCGGGGGCAGGTTTGGCAGTCGAACAGGCCAGAACCGGCAAAGACAGTAACACCATCCCACAGGTCAGGTTGAATAGAAATCGAACGGTTCGAGCTTTTACGTTCATGGCTATTCTCCTTTGTATAGAGTAAGAACATCCCCCGAGTACTGCAAACATTGTAGCAAAGAGAGTATATACAATCAACGTGTCACAGGGTCAGGATACTTACAAGCATGTCATTTCCCACTTGACCCTTCATCTATCCCGTCCTACAATTCAAAGGCTCAACCAAAGAATATGTCACTCCCCCGGAAAGGCATCGGGGCGACGTGAGGGAGCGAAACGACAGAAGAGTCTCGTTTCACTTGCTCGAGATGCTTCGTCGCTGCTACGCGCTTCCCAGCATGACAACTTAAGGAGAACCTAAATGGCTGACTATTTATTTCGCGGTAACCTCGCCAAACTCGACCGGGATGTGTACGATCTGATCCAACTCGAGGCGGAGAGGCAGGCAAGGAAGCTGATCCTCATCCCAAGCGAATCGACTGCCCCGCTGGCAGTCCGTGAAGCGCTGAGTTCCACCTTCCAGAACATATATGCCGAAGGCTACCCCGATGAAGAAACGCGCTGGATGTCCGAAAAAGAGATTTTGGATTATCCGGCGCGTTTGGCTGAGTTTCGCCGGAACTCCGACCCCCGCTACTACAAGGGCGTGGAATACGCGGACGTAGTCGAGTCATTGGCCCGCCGCCGCGCCGCGGAGGTCTTTGCTGCGAACGGCTTCACCGCCGAACAGATCTACGTCAACGTGCAGGCGTTATCCGGTGCGCCCGCCAACAACGCGATCTATCATGCACTGGTGGAACCGGGCAGCGTGGTAATGGGATTGAACCTGCTGCACGGCGGGCATCTCTCGCACGGCTCCTCCGTGAATCGCAGCGGGAAGTATTACAAGATCGTACATTACAACGTGGGTGAGAACGAGCTCATCGACTACGAACGAGTCCGTGAGCTGGCGCTCGAACACAAACCCAGATTGATCATCGCGGGGTATTCCTCGTATTCATGGATTCCCGATTGGAAGAAGTTCCGGGCGATTGCCGATGAGTCTGGCTCATACCTGCTGGCAGATATTTCGCACGTCGGCGGGCTCGTGGCCGCAGGCGTGGTGCCTTCGCCGGTCGGCATCGCACATGTCGTGATGTCCACCACACACAAGAGCCTCGATGGCCCGCGCGGCGCGATCATCCTGGCCACCGACGCGGCGCTCGCCAAGAAGATCGACAAAGCCGTCTTCCCTGGCGAGCAGGGCGGACCGCACGTCAACGTCTTTGCCGCGCTGGCAGTGACCCTCAAACTTGCCCAGACCAGGCAGTTCAAAAAATTGCAGGAACAGACGCTTGCCAACGCCAAAGCCATGGCAGACCAGTTCAAGAAGCGCGGGCTGCGCGTTCCGTTTGGCGGCACGAACAGTCACATGGTCAACGTCGATGTGACGACGATCAAGTCACCCGATGGTGTTGCACTCAGCGGCGATCAGGCCGCGCGCATTCTGGATGTCGTCGGCATCGTCGTCAATCGCAATACGATCCCCGGCGACAAGAACTCGGCCGACCCGAGCGGCATCCGCCTCGGCACGCCCTGGATCACGCAGCGCGGCTTCAACGAAAAAATGACGCGCGAGCTGACCGACATTATGGCGGATGTGCTGCTGGCCTGCGCGCCGCATGCTGTGGATACACCGCGCAAGGGTCGCGCCCGCCGCGCCAAGCTCGATTTCAACCTCTTGAACGATGCCAAACTGCGCGTCCGCAAGCTGGCGCAGAAGGCCGGCATCGACTACAAGTACGACAAGAGCGGCTATCCTCATTTCTACTTCATCGATGACAGAGTCAAAGGGCGGGACCCTGCCGTCCTGCAACTGACCGGCGAGCGTATTCGCCAGATGCTCGATTACGCGGTCTCCTCCGATCTTTCGGAGTTGCAAAAGGGACAGAGCCAAGCGACCACCATCGCGACACCCAAGGGCGTGGTCCAGGGCACGTTGATCAACGTGGACGACCAGACCTACCAACTGTTGGTCCCGGTCAAGAAAGCTGCGTTGGTCATGACCTGGCTGCGCGATCTTTCGGATGGATATACCTCTTTCAAGCTGGACGGCGAAAAGGATTTCAGCGAAAAGCGCCTGCCCGGCCCGTTCGTGGTTGAACAGGTGAAGAAGGCAGCGAAATCAAAACCTTCTCCCGAATCAACGGGAGCGGCCGTCAGCGAGGACAAACCCTACTTCATCGGCATCAGCGCCGAGGTCCAGAAGGAACCGCTGCCCGAGTTCAAATGGACCGAGCGCGAAGAACCGGTCAAGTTCACAGCATTGCACGAGACGCATAAAGCCCTGGGCGCCAAGATGGTCCCGTTCGCGGGCTGGGACATGCCGGTCTGGTACACGTCGGTGGTCGAGGAACACCTCGCCACGCGTCAGGCCGCGGGCTTGTTCGACGTCTCGCACATGGGCGTCTACGAGGTGCGCGGCGCGGATGCCGCCTCGTTCCTCGATACGATCTGCGCCAACGACTGCGGCGGACTGCTGCCCGGCGAGAGTCTTTACAGCCAGTTCCTTACGCCTGAGGCGGATGTGATCGACGACACACTCGTCTACCGCCGCGCCCGGGACAAGTATCTGGTGGTGGTCAACGCTTCGAACGACGACAAGGACCGCACCTGGTTCGAGTCGGTCTGGGATGGACGCGTGAAGATCGACAACGCCCGCCCGTGGGCCCAGGCATACGGCTACGAGGCGGAGATCCGGGACCTGCGCGACCCCAAAGCAGGGGAGGATATGCGGGTGGATATCGCGTTGCAGGGTCCAAAGTCGCGTGATATCTTGTTAGCCATGGGAGTAGACACGGAAACGCGCGCCCGCATCATGAGGCTGAAGCGGACCGAACTGTGCGACGCGCAGGTTGGCAAGTTCGACCTGATCGTTTCGCGCACGGGCTACACCGGCGAGAAGATGGCCTTCGAATTATTCGTCCACCCCGAGCGCGCCGTGGACTTCTGGAACGCAGTGCTCAAAGCAGGCGAGCCGTTCGGCGTGAAGCCCATCGGGTTGGGCGCGCGCGACTCCCTGCGCACCGAGGCGGGACTGCCACTCTACGGCCACGAGATGGGACTCGGCTCCGGCAAGTTCGACGAGCGCGACCTGGGCGTGGGCGAAAGCGGGTTCGGTTCCTACGTCAAGCTGTACAAACCGTGGTTCATCGGGCGGGATGCCTACGCGGCGCGCGAACAGGAAGTACGTAAAGGCGTGGTTATACGCTTCCGCTTCGACGAGCAGCGCGTCCGCATGGCGCACAACGGCGACCCGGTGGTCGACAGCAGCGGCCAGCGCATCGGCTGGGTGACCTCCTGCGCCATCGACGGCGAGCGCTTCCTGACCGGACAAGCCTATGTGCCATTTGCATATGCCAAAGAAGGCGCACCGATTTTCATCCACCAGGGCGGCGTGATGGACAGACCCGCGACCCCGGCGAAGGTGGTTTCGCGTTTTCCAAAACTATAAATGCGCAGGTGGTAGAAAGAGGAAAGAAGTTGGGACGGTGGACTTTCTACCGTCCCATTTTGTTTAAATTCCATGTCGTTGCGAGCCGCCTCGCGCTAACCGCTACGCAAACGAAGCGGCGGCGAAGCAACCCCATGCAAGAAAAGTAGCTGTATAATAATCTCAAGATGGTCGCTGTAAAAGTCCCAACGATTGACAAACGCAGGCGTATTCCACAAAAAGCCATCGATCAGGTGGTGAAGCAGATCGTGGAAAAGTTCAAGCCGCAGAAGATCATTCTGTTCGGCTCGTACGCGCGCGGCAACCCACGCCCTGAAAGCGATGTGGATATGTTGGTTGTGATGAACACGCCGTTTAAAGATGTGCATCAAGCCATCCAAATCTGCCAGCAAGTTGAATACAGATTTGGTTTGGATTTGATCGTCCACACGCCCAAATACCTGGCGCAGCGTGTGAAGACAGGCGATTGGTTCTTGCGCGAAGTTCTGAGAGAGGGGAAGGTTTTATATGAATCCAAGGGTCGCTGAGTGGGTAGCGAAGGCAGAGGGTGATTTCCTCACGGCAGGTCGTGAATTGCGGGCGCGTAAAGCTCTAAATTATGCCGCGGCAAGCACAACACGAAAATTTATCAGGCAGAAATTAGGCATGAAGTAATGAAACAGGAACACCGGTCCTGAACGTATGTAGCGAACATAGCCAAGGCTTGTATTCAAAAGGAAAATATCATGACAAAGAAAGAACGCGAGGAACTGGAGCAGGAACAGGAAGAGCAGCGCAAACTGCGTCAACAGGATCGACTGGAACTGGAACAAGAACAGGAACAGCAGCAAAAACCCAAACAGGAAGAACGCCTGAACCTGGAACAGGATCAGGAACAAAAACAACAACGGCTGAGGCAGGAACGCCTGAAACTCGAGCAGGAGCAGGAACAGAAACAACAACGGCTGAGGCAGGAACGCCTGCAACTGGAGCAGGAGCAGGAACAGAAACAACAACGGAAACGACAGGAACAGCTGAAACTGGAGCAGGAGCAGATGGAAAAACAAAAACTGCGGCGACAGGAACAGTTGAAATTCGAGCAGGAACAGGAAGAGAAGCGAAAAAAACGGCTAGGAGGACCGCAGTGAAGGCACTTTAGAAATTGGTGATTGAGCGATTTGTGATTGGGACGGCGGTGGTGGGAATTATCAGGCCTTGATCAACCAGGCGCTGCGAGAATATATCATGCAGCAACCCCTGGAGGAAATTTTGTGGCGGGTGGTGCGCGAAGAATTGAAAGCGATCAATAAAGCAATACGTTAACCCAATGGGCTTCCGCTATGAGCAAGAGAGCCTGCCCTGAGCAAAGCGAAGGGGTTACGTCCGCCGCGGTACCATTCCCCTATGTCCAAACCATTCACTCAAATTTACCCGAACCAGGCAATTGCCGTTTGCGCGCGCGCGCAGGCGGAACAGTTGGTGAATTATGACCATCACGTTGTCCAGGTGAACGGGCGTCCCGGTGTGATGCTCACCTATGAATGGATGCCCCTGGAGGAGCACGCCGGTCCCTTCGTGCTGACAGTCGTCTTCCACCATGCTGAGAAGCATCCGCGTGCACCCGAGGCGATCCAGTCCATTGTGGATGGGCTGACGTTCCAGGTCCGCGGGCAGCCGAGGTGAGGAAGAAAGGATGAAGGCAGAAGAGTGAATGATGGGCGTGCATCCGTATATCGGCTGGAACATTTTTGATACGATGTGCATTTAAGTAAAAAGAAAGCGAGGTCCGCCATCCTGCCAAAAATATAAATTTCGTTCATCGCTGCCCGACATATAATTCCTTCTGGAATTTCAAACCTCGTCTACACAGGGAAATCAACCATGTCAAAGTCATTCATCGCAATCCTTTTGCTCGCCGTCCTGACCTCCGCCTGCAATCAGCCGGTCAATGTAACCACTCTGCCTACATTAACACCGATAGCCAACACGATCAATCCCACCCCGTCAGAAACCCCAACTCCACTATTTGTTACCGCGACCGAAGACTTGCTTGTCACTGCCACAGGATCGGCTTGTGCCGCGCCCGCCCCGCGCGTCCAGATTGGAGAGAAAGTTCTTGTTACGGTGGAAGACTGGGATAAACTCAAATTACGGTCGGAAGCCGCGGTCTCAGCCAACAGCATCGTGATGGAGCTGGATCAGTATTCCCAGTTGAAAATTCTGGAGGGACCAGTCTGTGTCTATTCCGCAGAGACGGATTATTCCTACTGGTTTTGGAAAGTCGTGGTGATTCCCAGCGGGGAAATCGGCTGGGTAGCCGAAGGAGATTATTCACATTATTTCATTCAGAAATACTGATTTGTCAGATTAGAAAAGCAGGGGGGCATGCCTTATTTTTAGAACATCCGTGCTATAATTCAAATCTACACCGATCAAGACGGTACCTGCGTTTCATCGCGGGGCCGTTACTTTAACAACTTAAGAGAACATCAAGATGAAAAGAACAATGTATTCCTGGTTCCTGTTACTTTTATTGATACCCAATGCCTGTGAAACCACGGATCCCGCCTCCCTTCCGCGTAACCCCGCCCCTGTTTCCGCTCCACTTATTTCAGCGAGTTCCTCCGGGACTGCTCTGCGGGTGCTGGCTCCTGCC
>DASTJG010000415.1:0-5542 GCA_035716785.1 Anaerolineales bacterium | reverse complement strand
CAAAGAGGGGGGACCCTGGGTGGCATACCGCCAGTTCTGCCAGCATTTTCTCGCGCCGCTGGCCTTGATGGCTTTGAAGGATATCCGGCTGAATCAGTTGCTGCGGGTTTACATCGACGGGGTGCCGCTCGACCTCGCCAGTGAATTACTGCCATCCGGAACGCGTTTCAATTTCGGTTTGCTGACCCATATCCATCTACATGCCAGTGCGCAGAAAAAATATTCCGGCGCGGACGTGAAGTCACGGGCCGGGACGATGAGCAAGGATGCGCTGACAGCCCTGATCAGCAGCCTCGATTCGGCTGTGCGGAAACTGGAGTGGAAGCCGGGCGGAACGGAATGGGGCAACTACTATGACATCACCAACTATTCCGATGCCGCGTTCGAGCACAAGAAGCAGCTTGTAGGCGAGTGGGCTGCGCGCCTGAATCCGGCGCTCGTTTGGGATCTGGGCGCGAACAATGGCGTCTTCAGCCGCGTGGCCGGCCAGACTGGCGCGTACGTTGTTTCGTCTGATGTGGACCCAACCGCAGTGGAACAGAACTATCGCCAGGTGAAGAGCGAGAAAACCGAGAATCTCCTGCCGTTACTGCTCGACCTGACCAATCCCAGCCCGTCCATCGGGTGGGCAAACCAGGAGCGCGATGCGTTCGGGGGGCGCGGTCCCGCCGACATGATTCTGGCGCTGGCGCTCATCCATCATCTTGCCATTTCGAACAATGTGCCCCTGCCACAACTGGCAGATTTCCTTTCCAAATGGGGCAAGTGGCTGGTGATCGAATTCGTGCCGAAGTCGGACAGCCAGGTGCAAAAGCTGCTGGTCTCGCGGGAGGACATTTTCCCAGCGTATACGCGTGATGGGTTCGAAACTGCATTCAAGCAGAGATTCAATATCCGCGAGGCAGTTCCCGTGCGTGAATCGGAGCGCGTGCTCTATTTGATGGAAAGCCTTAATTGATCCATAAACGTCCCGAAGGTTTTCGCGAAAGGCTTTGGCTATTTGTTCCAACCTTCGGGACGATGTGATGTAGTACAACTTCAGTACTATCGCCAAGGTTGTATAGTTCAAGGGATGGTATATAATTAGGTTAGAACTTTCCAAAAAAAGGAATAGGCCATGGAAGCAATAATCGCGATCTTGAAAAACCTTCTCAAAAACACGGTAGTAGCTATTGTGGTGGGGGTGGTATTGGGTTTGATCCTCGGTTTACTTGTAGGCTGGGTAGCCTGGCCTGTCGAGTGGACGGACGGCACCCCGGAAGTCCTGCGTGAAGACCTCCAGAATGATTATTTGCGTATGGCGGTTGAGTCCTACCGCGTGAATAAAGCTGTAAATCCGCAGGCAGCGACTGACCAGGCAGAAGATCGCTGGGAAGCCCTGGGCGAGGCCGCCCCTGCCACACTTGGCAGAATTCAAGCCGACCCGAGCATAGATCCCGCTTCCGTTCAAGATTATCGTGCTGCTATCGAATCGCGCAAGGGACCGATCGCGGTGCCCGTGGGTGAGGAGCCCGCTGCATCGAATACATGGCTTATTTATGCAGCAGTGGCAGTCATACTTGTAGTGGCAGGTGTTGGTGGTTTTTATCTCTTCCGCCTGCTGCGGAAAAACACAGGCCCTGTGACGGCCGTGATGCACGGCGCAGAGATCAGCCGCCAGGTGGAGAAGACCGATTTTCAGTCCCTGGGACTTGCGCCGCCAATCACGCAGACCATGACGACCTACGTTCTGGGTGACGATCTTTATGACGAATCGTTCAGCATCGATACCGGAGGCGGGGAATTCCTCGGCGAATATGGTGTAGGTGTTTCCGAGACGATCGGTGTGGGCGAGCCGAAGAAGGTCGCGGCACTGGAGATCTGGCTCTTCGACAAAAACGACATCAAGACTGCGACCAAAGTGTTGATGTCGGAACATGCCTATAATGATCCGAACATCCGCGCCCGGCTCGAGCCGAAAGGTGAACTGGTTGTGGTAAAGCCGCAGGAACAGGTCCTGCTGGAGACCGCTACGCTGCAATTGCTCGCAACAATCGTGGATATGGATTATGGAACTGGCGCGATGCCCCAGAAGAGTTACTTCGAACGCATCACTCTGGAACTCGCGGTCTGGCCCCGCAGTGGACAGTAGATCGATTTCAGTAGACGCGTAAGCAAGTACACCGTAAAAACGTAGACAGGTATACAAGTTTTCTCAAGACTTGTATACCTGTCTACTTGTATACTTGATACTTGTGTACTTATATACTTTATTCAACCTTCAGGATCTTGAACTTGATCTTGCCATCCGGGGTTTCGGCTTCCACGACATCTCCTGCCTTATGATCCATCAAAGCCTTGCCAATGGGGGATTCGTTCGAGATCTTGCTGTTGCGCGGGTCGGCCTCCTTGGCTCCCACGACGTAATAAACTTCCGGGTCGAAGTTGTCCTCCTGAACTGTCACGCGAGAACCGACGATGACCACATCGCTTTGTACCTTTTCAACAATGACCGCCGTGCGCAGGACAGCTTCGATTTCCTGGATGCGGCCTTCGAGAAATGCCTGATCCTCCTTGGCTTTGTGGTAGTCCGCGTTCTCGGACAGGTCGCCCATTTGAATGGCAGAGCGCAGACGCTGGGCAAGCTCCTCGCGGCGCGCACCGGTCAGCTCGGCCAGTTCGGCTTTGAGTTTGGCTGCACCTTCGGGGGTTAAGTAGGTCTGTTGAGTCATCCTGGCTCTCTCCTATGGTTTTTCTAAAGGGTTGAATAATCTCTGGTGTTCCTCAATGGCATAACGGTCTGTCATCCCGGCAATGTAATCACAGATCGTGCGCTCCAGACCGCGCTTTTCGATGTTGACTTGAGTCGTGTCCGGCAGCATTCCCGGCTCGGAGCAGTAGAGGTTGAAAATGTCCGCGATGAGCCTCTCGGCTTTGACCTGCATGCGGGTGACGCGATAGTGGCGATACAGTTTCTTGTACAGGAAGTCCTTCAGCTCACGGTTGCGGCGCTGCATCTCTTCGCTGTAGCCGATCACATTCTGCTTGAGCTTCTGAATATCCAGCGCGGATTTGACGTGGCTTTCCCGCAGACGCCGGTCGGTGGCTTCGATCATATCTGTGACCATGATGCCGACCAGCTGGCGGATCATGCGATGGCGCTCGATATCGTCCAGGAGGGGGCCGCGCCACTGATAGGTTTCGCGCAGGATCTCCCATAGTGCGATGCCGTCCAGCATGTGCGGCGTGATCATGCCGGAGCGCAGACCGTCGTCTAGGTCGTGGGTGGTGTACGCTAACTCGTCCGCGACGTTGGCGATCTGCGTTTCGAGGTTGCCGCGCAGGTCGGCGTTGAAATCGCGCGCATCCGAGATGTCATATTCCGATTCGTGTTTGACCATGCCCTCGCGCACCTCCCAGGTGAGGTTCAAGCCGGGGAATTCGGGGTAGCGCTGTTCCAACTCCGTGACGATGCGCAGGGACTGCCTGTTGTGGTCGAAGCCGCCGTGATCCTTCATCAGGCGGGCGAGGGCCACTTCGCCGGAATGTCCGAAGGGTGAGTGACCCAGATCGTGCGCGAGACAGATCGTCTCGACTAGGTCCTCGTTGGCGCCGAGGGCGCGGGCCAGAGTCCGCCCGATCTGCGAGACTTCCAGCGTGTGGGTCAGACGGGTGCGGAAGTAGTCGCCCTCGAAGTTAATGAAGACCTGCGTCTTGTATTCGAGCCGTCGAAAGGCCGTGGTGTGCAGGATGCGGTCGCGATCGCGTTGAAAGGAGGTGCGGTATTCCGGTTCGCTGTCCAGGTAGGCGCGCCCCTTCGAGTCCTTGCTGCGCATTCCGTAGGGAGCCAGGCTTTTGTCTTCGATCTCTTCCAATTGTTGACGAGAGAAAAACATTTCCAACCTTTCTAACGATTACGTCATTGCGAGCGACCGCTGGTCGAGACGTTCCGTCGAGACCAAGGGAGCGAAGCAATCTCCTACAAACTACCAGCTCTGTGTGGGATTGCTTCGTCGTCGCAATGACGTAGTGTGAAATGGGGCGAGAGGGGGTCGAACCCTCACGGTATTGCTACCGACAGATTTTAAGTCTGTTGCGTCTGCCGATTCCGCCATCGCCCCGGCACAGCACAATTTTACCCGATTGTAAGACTGTGTAGCGTGCTGCTATGAAAGTCTGTTGCGTATTTTACTACAGAGTGGAGTCCCTCAAATCGAGGCGTTTCGTTGTCCCAAATTCTTAGTTGATCAATAATCTTCCTCTGAGTATCAGTTGGTTTACGTCGATCTTTCCGCCGGCGTACTCTAAAAAGTCCTTCCATGTGACTGTAAATCTGCCCCTTTGCACCAGGCCATCATATTCACGTAATACAAGGGTTTCCAGGGATATTGGAAACCAATCCGGGGCGCTCTTAGTCGTTTGGCTCAATACTCCCAAAGTCATTGCCATCGCTTCAGGACTGGTGTATCCGGCTTTGGCTCCGGTAAACCTGACAGTTAATGTTGTTGGGGATGGACTGCCTCCATATTCGATATCGATAACTTCGATCTTCCCTCCCAGTTGTGACGTTGTAAACTCAAGCATAAGGTCAGGGAAAAGCTCTGTAAACTCATCGTCACCAGGGGTGGAGGTTGGCCGTTGTGTCCTGGTCGGTTTTGGCGTTTTGGTTGGTCGAGGGGTTAAGGTCGCGGTTGGTATTGCTGCCTGTATTAGCTTCACGACCTCCTCTGTCTGTGCTATTGCGGTGTTTACGGCATTGGTTGACGGCGCGCACGCGGCAAGGAGTACAGTACAGAGAGCTAGAATAAACCATTTGGTCTTCACGTTTTCCTCCTTTCTGCTTTGGCTGGAGCCCTACGCTGAATCCATTATACGGCTATCAAGCGGGTTTGAACGTTTCAGAATCCTGACCCTGCTGGGTGTCGCGTTCGGTCAATGCAAGAATTAATCTCACTTGGAAAGTAAACAGAAACTCCCCTTTTGAGGAGTCTCTGTTTGATCAACACTCTTAATTATTTTGAAATACTTTCCAACCTCGATGCATTATCTCGATTCAAATGGTAGTACGTCCATAGGTCCTTGATCACAAAGGGAAGGTAGAGCAGAAGCATGCAGGCGATTCCGAGCAGTTCCATGTAGATGATGTAGACCGGCCAGTCCGGGAGCAGGTCGAGCAGACTAGGCGTTTCCGGTCTATGGTTGATCATCAGGTAGTTGCTGCCGATCTGGGTGTTGATGTAATAGACGACTCCCGCATAAATGTTCGTCCAGACGAACACACGCAGCATCGATTTCCAGGTCGGGCGGAAGCCCTCCACCGCGGTCATGTAGATGGCGGAGGTGACGATCAAACCGTGCGAGAGGAAGGTCTGGAAAAAGCGGAAATGGGGGAAACCGTAAATGCCGAGGTCGGGTGTCGCCAGTGCCTGGATGGCGCCCGCGATCCCCATGAAGTACATGAATTCGTAGATCCTGTAGCTTTTCGTCACCAGCATGAGCGCACCGGCCCAAACGAGCAGGCTGCAGAGATGCAACGGCAGCATCGTCTGGACGGTCCATCTGC
>DASTJG010000414.1:0-10793 GCA_035716785.1 Anaerolineales bacterium | reverse complement strand
TTTCTTCATCTTGGGATGATGCGGGTCATTGCTGGACACCAGCGTCATCGCTTCCACCGGGCAGGCGTTGACACATTTTCCACAGCCGTTGCATTTCGCATCATCAACAACGGGCAAAAAGTTGGACGTGTGCACCGGGTTCAACATGCCGAACTTGCGCGCGGCGATCATCGCCTCACAACAGCAGCCGCAGCAGTTGCAGATGAAGCTCACGCTCTCACGCGCGTTCTCACCGAACTGCACCAGATTGCGCTCGTACGCCTGTTGCAGAAGATCCAGCCCTTCGCGGACGTCCACCGCGCGGGCATATCCATGCCGGGTCAGGGATTGAGCCGTGCCGTTGAAGGTCATGCAGATATCCATGGGCGCGTCGCAGTTGTGGCCCATATGCATCATCTTATGGCGGCAATAGCACACGCCGACTCCGCGTACGCTGGCGGTTTGAATGACCTCGCTCGCGCGTTCATAATCCAGCACGTGCAAACTATTTTCCGGCGTAAGAACAGGCTCGTGGACGAAGACCCGCCCGAGTTGCGTCTCACCGCGCACGAACAACTGGCGAATAAATTCCTCTTCCACGTTAAGATACTGGTAGAACAATTCCGACAATACTTTCTGATCGATATCGCCGCGCAGACGCATCAGCGAGAATTCGAAAAATCCAGCCATCGGCGGCGGGAGGACGTAGGTGGTCCTGCCTTCGTGCTCGACGTCCACCAGGATCGCGCGGCTCGATAATGCATCCAACACCTTGCGCGTTTCGGTCAGATCCATTTTCCAGACCTGACTGGCTTTTTCGGCGGTGAACGGTTTGATCGGCAGCAGTGCCACCAATTGCGCCTCGCGTTCACTGAACAGGATTTGCAGGATCTTATGGAGCGTATCCGATGACGGCGCGCCCTGCGGAAAACGATTCAAACGCTCGACCAGCTCGGTATATCCTGATTTCAAAGTCGTATGCGACATGTCAGCCTGCCTGTAAATATGAGATGATGGTTGATACTATTGTAAAGGCTTTTCCCGCAGGCAATATGCTTTCATCCCCTTTGATGTGTGCGGAGACGCTTCGTCTTCGGGCTTTGCCCTTCGCTCAGCGCGAGGCTTCCTCACATCGTCCCGATGCTTTTCAGGGGAGTGACATATCGATCCTATACTTTAGGATAGTACGCGCGATCCAAGTTTGTGGAATGATACGCAGTCAAACTGAATTTTTTCTCCCCAGCCTGTCAAACAATGTGAGAAGATAGAACACAACCACTCTCGGCACATGGCATGGACGCTTCGACTACACTCCTTCGGGGTTCCCCTCAGCGCGAATGGACAGCAAATTGGTAGCAGTCTGTTAGCCTTTGGATAGGTAAAAAATCTCGCCGGGGGCTATGATTTTCCTGAAACCTTGCGGGAAGGTTCCCGTACATATCCTTAGCACACAAGTTTTTGGAGCAAGTCTATGGCCACAGATATTGTTATCGACCTTCAGGACGTAAATAAGACCTTCAATGGACCGGCCGGTCCCATCCAGGCGCTGAAAAATGTCTCTCTCCGGGTGTATCCCGGGGAATTCGTAGGGGTGCGCGGACCCTCCGGGAGCGGCAAATCGACCCTGATCAATATGATCACGGGAATCGACCGTCCCACGCGCGGGGATGTCCATGTCACCGGGGCGCGTCTCAACGATATGAACGAGAACCAACTTGCCCACTGGCGCGGCAGGAACGTGGGTGTCATCTTCCAATTCTTCCAACTGCTCCCCACCCTGACCGTGATGGAGAATGTCATTTTTCCGATGGAATGCTGCCGGATGTGGAAGCCGCGTGAGCGTCCCGAACGCGCTATGCACCTGCTTGGGCAGGTCGGGTTGGCGGATCAGGCCAACAAGCTGCCGAACACCCTTTCGGGCGGGCAGCAGCAGCGGGCAGCGATCGCGCGCGCCCTGGCGAACGATCCGGCCCTCGTCATGGGCGACGAGCCCACTGGCAACCTCGACAGCAAATCCGCTGATAAAGTCTTTTACCTGTTCGAAGAGTTGGTCAAGCAGGGCAAGACCTTCATGATGGTCACCCACGACCTGGGACTGGCCAGCCGCATCCCGCGCGTGGTCGAAGTGCTGGACGGGGATCTATTCGACAACGGGAACGGGCATCACCAATGAACACGTCGTTCAAAAAAGTCTGGCGGGACCTGTGGCGGAACAAAGGACGCACGCTCATGGTCATCATGAGCATTTCCGTGGGCGTGATGGCCGTGGGGATGGTGGTCTCGGGGAATATATTGACACTTGGACAGATGGCCCGGTCTCACGTCGAGAGCAACCCGGCTCACGGATTGATATGGCTGTCGGGCATCGTCGATGAAGGCATCATCCGCGGCCTGGAGCGGCTCCCGAGCGTCAAGGATGTCGAGGGCTACTCGAACGCGAGTGTCCACTGGAAAACCACGCTCGAAGGTGAATGGCAGGACGGTCATATCACGACCCATGCTGATTACCAGAGTCAGACCTACGACCGGTTGACCCTGAAAGAGGGTGCCTGGCCGGAAAGTAAAAGAGTCGGCGTCGAGGCGGCTCACATCGACTCGTACAATGCCCCGGGGATCGGAGGCACGGTCTACTTCGAGATCAACGAACACGCCCGCCCGTACACCGTCATCGGCACGATGCGCAACCCCTGGGAATGGCCCTCGCCGTTTGGCGAGGAGGCAGCTTTTTACGTCACCCAGAAGGACTTCACCCGGATCGCGGGTTTTTATGGTTTCGATATGCTTCGGATCACGGTCCCGGAATACAGCAAGGAAAACGTGCAGCAGGCAGTTGATGACATCAACGAGAAGCTGAAACCGCAGGGTCTATCCGTAGGTTATTCCGAGGTCCTGCACCCGGACCAGCATTATTTACAGGACATGATCAACGGCGTCGGGATGGTGTTGACCGTGATGGCAATTGCCTCCCTGGCATTGAGCGTCATGCTGGTAATCAATACCATCAACGCCCTGATCGCCCAGCAAATCTCCCAAATCGGGATCATGAAAGCCGTTGGCAGTACTCGTCGTCAGATCATGACCATGTACCTGTCCGCCATTGCTGTTTATGGACTTCTAAGCCTCGTGATCGCGGTTCCGATCGGCGCGTATGCCGGGAACGCTCTGGCGAAGTGGATGTTGTATTTATTGAATGTCCCAGTGACACCCTTTGAGATCTTGCCGAAGGTATTTCTGTTACAACTTTTCGTAGGATTACTCACTCCCCTGCTGGCAGGCCTGTACCCGGTTCTGCAGGGAGTCGCCATCCCTACTGCGAACGCGATCAACCAGACCGGATTGGGAAACGGTCACTACGGGCGTCGCCTGATCGACCGCCTCATCTCTGGCATCCGCGGCATCCCGGTCATGGCAGCCCTCTCCCTGCGGAACACCTTCCGCCGCCCCGGACGCGTGATCCTCACCCTGCTGACCCTGACCGTCTCCGGCGCGTTCTTCATGATGGTCTACAGCACGCAATATTCATTCGAGCACACCATCGATACGATCTTTGCCGGGTTCGGGTACGAGGTGGAGATCGACTTCGAGCAGTTACAGTTGATCGATGAAGTGATCCCGCTGATCGAATCACGACCCAACGTGAAAAATGCGGAGATGTGGGTCTTCCGGACGGCCAATGCAAAGGTCCCCGGCACGGAAGGTCCCGGCAGCGAATACGAAGTCTTTGTGCGCGGCGTCCCTTCCCAATCGCCCATCTTCAAACCGCGCCTCACCGCCGGGCGCATGCTCGATCCCATGGACGACCGGGCGATCCTGTTCAATCAAAAGCTGGCCGGAAAAATGGGACTCGGCGTTGGCGATGAGATCATCATCGATCTGCCGGACGTGGGCGAAACCCGCTGGACCATTGTGGGACTGGTCTTCGATCTCAATGGGCGCGACCAGAATACAGCCTTTGCCAATATCGATACGCTCAACCTGGCTTTAGGTAACATCGGCCGGGCCCATGTCGCCATGGTGCAGGGCACCGACCAGAGCCTGGCGACCCAGCAGGCGATCGAGGCGGACCTCGTCGCGTTCTTCGATGCCAGGGCAATGAAGATCGGTTATTCGGATGTGGCGACCGAAGAAC
This sequence comes from Anaerolineales bacterium, assembly GCA_035716785.1. GTDB lineage: Bacteria > Chloroflexota > Anaerolineae > Anaerolineales > Villigracilaceae > Defluviilinea. The sequence goes on along the minus strand of DASTJG010000414.1, from coordinate 6,685 downwards.
GCGCCAACGCCAGCGCCAAGTTCAGCATCCTGACCCAGCTCCTGATGATGATGACCATCCTGATGGCCATCGTAGGCAGCATGGGACTCTCCGGCACGCTCTCCATCAACGTGATCGAGCGTCGGCGCGAGATCGGTGTGATGCGGGCTGTGGGCGCCTCTTCACGGGACGTGGGTCTCGTCTTTACCGGCGAGGGTCTGATGCTGGGACTCACCAGCTGGCTCCTTGCCCTGCCGCTTGGTCTCGGCGCCGCTCCCGCGTTCGTCCTGGCATTGGGGCAGGTGATCGACTTCCCCGCCGAATACTACCCGGCTACGCACGGCGTCTGGATCTGGCTCGGGGTCGTCATCGTGCTCTCGATCGTTGCCAGCTGGGTGCCTGCCCGCCGGGCGACCCGCATCAGCGTCAACGAAAGTTTGGCATACGAATAAGAATCCGTTAGTCTCGATACTCCCTCCACGAACATTCGGGGCTACTCGACCACCGACAAACTACTGAAAACTAAAACAGAAGCCCCTGAAGATCGATCTCTTCAGGGGCTTCTTCTGATCACTGATTACCGTCCACTGTCTACCTCCCCCACCTCGGCTGCCAATCGGAAATGGAGTTGGCTGTCAGACGCGTCACATTTGTCCCATCCGCGCGCATGATGTAGATCTCGTTGTTCCCGTCGCGGAAGGAGGTGAACGCGATCCATTCCCCGTCGGGCGACCAGCTGGGGCCGAGGTTATCGCCTCCATGCGTGAGGATGGTCAATCCCGTCCCGTCTGCGTTGATCACGTAAATGTTGCGGTCACCGATGGGTCCCGCGTAGAACGTCAGCCGCCTGCCATCCTGCGACCAGCTGCTGCGTCCGCCCATGTCGGGCAGGTTGGTGAGTTGGCGGACATTTGAGCCATCCCGTTCCATCACATAGAGCTGGCGCTGCCCGGTCCGCGCGGAGGCAAAAGCGATGGACAGACCGTCAGGCGAATACGTGGGATCGATATCCTCCGGACCCTGGGTAAGGGCGTGAGGATTTTTTCCATCCAGCCGTGCGACCCAGATCTGCTGCTCGCCTCCCGTCTGGTTGGTAAAGACGATCCGGTCATCCTGCGGGGAGCGTTCCGGCGCGTACAGGCTGCCGATCCCCGCCACCAGACGCCTCACTTCTTTGCCGCGGATGTTCATCGAGTAAATGTCGAAGCTTGCGCCCTTGCGGCTGAAGTAGATCGTTTCTCCGTCCGGCGAAAGCGAGGCATAAAAACTGGTTGCATCGAAGTCCGTCAATTGTTTGCGCCCCGAGCCATCCGCGTTCATGATGCAGATCTGATCGATCTGCTTGATAAAACAGGTGAACACGATCTTGCCGGTCGGAGGCGAGTCGCCAAATTCGGGGATGGGCGATGGGACGCCTGAAAGCTCTCCCGCTTCGGTAGGCGTAGTCACGAGGAATTCTGTCGGTGTGGTGAACAGGGAAAGGGTCGCGGTGGGGTTGGGATCAGGTGTGGCCGTGGACACATCCCCAAAAGCTAGAGAGGTCTGCGTCGCGACAGGTTCCGACCCGGGCGGGTTTTGCCAGACGTATACAAAGATGCCGAGCAGGACGCAAAGCACGAGCATCGCACATCCCAGGCTGCCGAACAGGAATTTGTCGAACACGGCGAAAAATTTCTTGTTAGGAGATTCCATAAGCTCAGTCACCTTCAGATCAATAAGATGAAACTTGCGATCTTTATGTTCCCGTCCCGGAATAATAGGACGTTGTAAATCTTACCGTGTTCTTTATTTCGCTGGTGGAGCCCACTTCTGCAAAAAGGTCATGAACACTTCAGGAACATAGGAATCTTTTCCATCTTCAAGCTCCACGGTATCCTGGGAATGCAGGAAGGTCCCATCGCCATCCAAAATATAAATGTGAGGGTAGCCTCCAGCAGGAGGGTATTGCGAAAGAAACTCTTCATTCATATTTTCGTCACTGACGTTTACCTTTACAAGAACGTAGTTCTCCGCCCGATATTGCAAAATATCAGTGTGGGCTGCGTAGAAATCATCCATGTATTTGCACCAGATGCACCAATCGCCACCCAGTTCCAGAATGATCCTTTTGTTTTCTTTTTGTGCAAGGGCGATGGCTTGTTTCAAATCCTCTGCAGGGTTGCGAGCGGGGTCATAGACATCCACCAGAGCGGAATTTGGGAGCTCAGAGGGATCAACAATTTCCTGAACAGGCAACGTAGGGCTTGGGGCAGAAGACGGAATGTTCCCGCATGCCAGCATGAAAACAAGGAGCAGGGAAAGAAGATAACCTTTTCGAATCATAGAATTCTCCTGTCGAGCTTTCCTGATGTTATCCCATTTCATAGCGACAGGCAATCTACACAACCAGCAGTGTTAAGAGCCTATCCATAAAATACTTCTCAGTGGTCCCAAAACACTTCTGGCACCGTCATCGCGAGCACTTCGGCAGGCTCAGTGTAAACTCCGCGAAGCAATCTCATACAAAATTACAGAGGAAAAAGGGGTGAGGGATTGCTTCGTCGGGACAAGCACCCTCCTCGCAATGACGGAAAAGGAGCTTTGAGGATACATTTACGGATAGACACTAAGCGAAGGATTTCCGTCAATGAAAAAGTTGCCGAAGGAGGCTACGTCTTGCGAATGTGTTTCTTCCGATAGTCTTCCAATTGAACAGGTGTCATCACCTGCCTGCGCAGAATGTGATTCCAATCCAGCATTTCTTCCAGGTCGCTGGCAGGCACTTTGCCCTCCGGCAGAAAACCGACAAATGAACCGTTGTAGGCATCCTCTCCGCCATTGAACATCAGGTTGTGCAGGTCATGTTTGAAGACGCCTACCGCGGAGAGGCGCGGGTCGTCGTAGGGCAACGCTGTCTCGAATGTCAACACGATCGTGCCATCGGCGATCTCTGCCACTTCTGCCACCGTCGCCTCATGGATCCAGCGCAACCACTGCTGCTCTTTGACCGTTTGCTTTTTCTCGTTTTGGCGGGTGCGCGTCCGGGTCACGACATCGCCCTGGGTGTAAACCCAGTTACCTGTCGTTCCAGCTTTCCTGGATAAAAACTCAGCCGGGATCAAGCCATCGCCGCTTTTCGTTTTCAATGGCTGCGCCACCCGCCAGGGATTTGGAAGCTCGTGCACAAAACGCAGCCACAGGATGCTCGCACCGACCGTGTAATCCTTGGCAGAGGCAGGCCGGGTGAAGTAGGGACGCGGGGTTCCTGGGATTTTTGCTTCTCGTTCAATCTTCAAATACCAGGGTGCCTTGGCAGTCAGCCCGCCGGGCGGTGAATAACCCCGCAGGTGCTGGATCTGTTCCGCGACCTCATTGCAGACAGAGCGGGTCACGATCAGGCGATTCGATTTGTCATGTTCTTCGCGCCAGCCTGTGAGGTTGTCCTGTTTCCACTTGTTCATCACGACGCGCAGTTCTGCATATTGCGCTTCGTTGCGTTTCTCTTCCTCTGCGGGCGTCAGCTTCTCCCAGTTGGGATCGCTCGCTTCCTTCAGACGCAAATCCGTCAGCCGGACGATTTCCTTCCACATCCAGTCGGGCAAGGCATCCTTCAGCACTTCGAGGGCTTCCAGCGCCTGGGCCGGCGACATGGTTTCGATTTCGTAATTTTCTTCGTCCAAACGCAGGTCGAACAAGGCATTGCGGCGGTAATGGGCGCTCGGCGATTTCAGACCCTTCACGTAATAGGCGACCTTGTCCTTCCATTTTGGATCCTGGGCCTGCGCGAGCCTCGGCGCATTCGGCGCCGAGCCGTTCGACGATTCGTAGATGCTCAACCGCTCCTGCGCCAGCGCCTCGACCGCGTCATCGTCCATTTTCTTGAAATCTTTTTCGAGTGCCGAGGTGCGCAGTCCGATCAGCAGGTCCTTGGGGTCCGCCCACGAGCCGTGCGCGGTGGCGTAACGCATCCCCGAAAAATGGATGACCATGTACTGAAGCCAGAGCGGGTAACGTTCGGGCTGTTTGATGAAGCGCTGAACGATCTCCTCCAGCAGTCCGAGATGATCCTTTTGCGCCAGCGCCGATTTATACTCCTCGACTTTGCCGCGCACGATGTCCTTGACCGTGACAGGCTGATCTGCAGAATAATGGACGAGATATTCGTCTTCGGAGACGTTGAGAACAGATTCCATCGACTTGAGCTGTCCCTCGAGATCCGCCGCCTCTTTTCCAAGCTGGGAGCGGGTCTGCTGAACCCCGAGCATTTCCTTCTCCCGGGCCTGGACCATCTGCGCCAGTTCCGCCTGCGATTTTCTGGAATACTCGAAGGCAGCCTGATAATCACTCAGTTTCTCCAGCTCCATTTCGATGGCTTTCCAGCCCGTGTTTTGCAGCATGTCCAGCCTGGCCTGTTTTTCGCCTCTTTGCGCCGCATTCTCCGGCAGGTTGCGGAGCTGAGTTTCCAGCGCGCTGATCTCCTTTTGAAAAGCCCGCCCCTGCTCCTGTACTTTGTAAACGTGATTTTTGGCGGTGACGAGTTTGACCGAGTCATCCTTGATGGTCCGCAGGGCAACGGCCAGCTGCTTATGCAGGTTGTTGATCGTATTGACCATGGCAGGGTCAGCTTTTGGAAATTGCCTGCGGATCTGGTCGGAGACATCCTCGGTGGCGAAATATCCCTGCACGGAATCAAGCTTCGGCGGAGTCTTGAGCCGGGCAAGGGCAGACGACACCTCTTTTTGTTTTGCCTCCAGCGGACTGAGCCGCGCCTGGACGGCATCCAGTTTGGCACGCGTGCCCTTGCTTCCAAGCTGCGCCGCTTCCCGGGCCTTGTAAAGCTCGAGCTTGCGCTTCTCGATCTTGTTGTACGTGGAAACGAACGAATACAGGTTTTGGAGTTCCTCTTCGGCGATTGCAAGCGTGACGCTTTGTAACTTCTGCAATTCCTGCATTTCGATGGGTCGCCTGGGATGCTCAGGGATCATCGCATTCAATCTGCGTTGTCTTTGCGCGATCTGTCCCGCGATGCTTTTGCGGTACTGTTCCCACAAGGAAACCTGCTGCGTAACGAAATATTTTTCCTTGCGAACGTCGGCATATTTGGGCAAATACGACATCAACGTACGATGCAGTTCCTTCACCTTTGCAAGCTCCGTCTCATCGCTGAGTTTATATTTCGCCGCGTAGCGCGTGCGGACATCTTCCTTTGTGAAATACGCATACAGGGTTTTATAGGATTTGTACGCAGTGACCAGAGCATTTTCCCGCGTCGCAATATACGCCTTGACCTCTGCCTGTAACTCCTCGATCTTCTTATCCTTGTATTCCGCCCATAGATCGATCTCTTTGTAATAAATGAGAAAATCTCGCAGTTTCATTTCCCGCAACGGATAAATCGTCCTCAATAAAGTCTCGTTCTGCCATTGAAAGTACATCGATCCTGTCATGTTCAACTCCACGAATAAAAATGATCTAAAAATGAAAAGGTGACAGTCGCTTTTCTTGTGCTATGTAAAGGGTTCACATGGCTGTCACCTTCTATTCTAAACGAAGTCTGTACTTCAGGGATTTTTTGGCTCCAACCATTCGGTTGGGATATACAATGCATTTGCCTCTGCCAGCCCGGCAAAATCCCGCCCACGTGGAGAATAAAATGGGCTGTAGACAATTCCTTTCGGTGAATCACCAAAATTATTATTTTTATAAGCGCAAAAACAGCGGTGCACCAATCCTTCCGCCAGCAGATCGTCCAACGGACGTCCCCAGTCGGAGGCAGTGAAGCCTTGCAACCGCGCCATTTTCACATCACGTTTCGTTCCGTCTCGCATCTTGGCTCGAATGATCTGCGTTCCGACAACCTGCACCAGGTTCCCGCCGAGGGCAAGCGTTCCCCAGTTGATCTGAGGCGCGCTTTGCCATACGTCAGACGGATTACCGAAGAAATAAATGGTGCCGCGCGGCTTGCATAACCAGGTCATCTTCTGGCTGCGCCAGTCCTTGATCTTGGCCACATAATTATCCTCGATCTGCATTGCTTTTAACCTCATGACCTCTTCATGAGAGATACGAATGAAGTTCGAAACAGCTCCAAACTCCTTATTCCCGTCATTATAGAGACCGACCGCCTGAAAGTTCGTAGTGTTCACCTTGTTTACATCAAATCCATATCTGAGCATGACAGGATCGCCCCATTTCCGCACCCTGTACAGTCTGGAACCTGGAACACGCAACAGGCTGTCCTGCCATTTCACAAAATCGGCCCGAGGTTTCGAGGCATATACGATCGTTTCAGGGTCAACAATAATGACCAGTTCCTTTTCAACGATTACTAGCTTTTTGTTTTTCGCTGCCCTGGCTGCTTCTTTGATCGCTTTGAATATCCCATTAAGTGCCGACATTCTCCACCCGGATATCACTGCCAGTTCCGTTGAGATTTTGGCAAACGATCTCCCGGTATTGAGTTGTTGCTCTATTTCACGGCGTACCTGTTCTTCTGTCCACTTTTGAGTCTCTACTAGTTCTCTAAACTCCTGCCTGTTCCAACCAGATAGTTTGAGCACTTCAGCAACAGCTTTATCCGCAGATTTTGCAGTTTTGACTTTCATTCTGAGCGCGTCGAGCACCTGGGAGCCTGTCCACTTCCTGGCCGTTATCACCCCCTTTAGCACCTGGCGGACATCCTGCCTCTTCCAGCCGGACCTCTCAACCAGCTTCGTCAGGATTTTGT
>DASTJG010000413.1:0-4515 GCA_035716785.1 Anaerolineales bacterium | reverse complement strand
TGTATGCCAGCATTGCCCACAGCTTATCATCGCTTGTGACTTCCGTCATAGGTTGGTTTTCCATGAGTTCCTCCGAAATAATCTGTTGTTGAATTTTCATCATTTTACAACCAATCAACTCAAAACGCAACAAACTCAACCAGTAGAATGGTCATGGGTGTTAGGCACTGGTAAAATGAGCGCATGACAAGTGTTGTCTTCATGGGATCACCCGATTTTGCGCTGCCAACCCTGCGAGCGTTGGCAGGACAGTACGAGCTTGTTGGCGTCGTCACGCAGCCCGATCGCGCCTCGGGGCGCGGGCGTGAGCTCAAGCCGCCGCCAGTCAAATTGCTGGCGCAGGAATTGAACGCCCCGATCATCCAACCCGAAAAGCTGAAGCAGCCCGAAGCGATGGAACGATTACGCGCCTGGAATCCTGACCTGATCGTCGTCGCGGCGTTTGGCCAGATTCTCCGAAAGGAGGTTTTGGAGTTGCCGCGCTTTGGCTGCATCAATGTCCATGCCTCGCTGCTGCCGCGCTGGCGCGGTGCCGCGCCGATCAATGCTGCGATCCTGCATGGGGATGAGGAGACGGGCATCACGATCATGAAAATGGACGTGGGACTCGATACGGGACCCATCCTGAGTCAGCGCTCCATTCGTCTCACGCGGGACGATACGGCGGGTTCCGTTACCAAGTTGTTATCTCGTCTGGGAGCGGATCTGCTGATCGAAACCCTCCCTGGATATCTATCCGGAGAAATTCAGCCCGTACCTCAACCGGAGGAAGGCTCGACCTACGCGCCGATGCTTAAAAAGGAAGAAGGCAAACTTGACTTCACGCGCCCGGCTGAGGAACTGGAGCGACGTGTGCGCGCCTTCAATCCCTGGCCCGGCGCGTTCATGGATTTCGATGGGATGTTGCTCAAGGTCCATCGCGCACACGTGGAGTCAGGAGAGGCTGAGGCGGGGCAGAGGCTGGTGTACCGGGACCAGCCCGCGATCGGCGCGGGAGGCGGGCTCCTCATCCTGGATGAAGTGCAGCCCGCTGGGAAAAAGCCCATGAGCGGGAAGTCGTTTCTCGCTGGCGCGCGGAACTGGCAACTCTCTTAGGGGCAGCGGATCAAGCCGCGCGCCCACAGGCAGCCGCCGCAGGTGGGGTGGACGTTGCCGAAGCAATCCTCCACGTTTTCATTCGCCATTTCACAGCTGTTGCAGAATGTACAGGGCGAAAAATCAAAATCCTGCAATCGCTTTCTCAATGCGATATAGTCGCTGTCGTTCCAAATATCCGGCAGCGACTTCTCGTGCACATTGCCGACAAAGTATTCCCGCGAGGTACGTTCCCGCTGATCAAGAAAATGCTTGTGAGTGTACAGCAAAGGCAGGCAGGGACTGACCTGACCATCCCAGCGAACCGACAGACTGCCGCGCTCGATAAAAGGACACTGGTCCGTATTTTGATTCAAGAGCCCGCCGGAAAGCTCGATGCGATTCATGTCTTTGAGCACGCTTGCCAGTGCATCCATTGTCTGGGGTTGTGTGTCCATGAGCGGCATGTGAATGATCGGTCTCACTTCCTGACCGGCGGCCAGATCGAGAGAACGCGTATATAAGTTTTCATCGGCCAATTCGCTGTTGTGGGCGAGTATGTTGCTGATGGAAAATTCCACGGCACCCAGACGCGTCCCCAGGCGGATGACTTCTCCCAGATCACGAATGTTGCGCCGCATCGCGACGAAGGCGATCCCCAGTTTGGGATGCCCGGCCCAGCTGGAAACGCCGAAAGCCTTGTATTTTTGTGTGCGCAGCTGTGTCAGGTTTGCGATGACAAGCGGCAGGGCATCCCCCAAACGGACATCGGCGTAACACTCCGGTGAGGCGCCATCCAGCGAAACCCAGAGCATGTCCAAATTAAGGTCGATCAATTCGCGGGAGCTATGCTCAGTTAACAGAATGCCATTGGTAATGAGAGATACGCGATGACCAAGTCCTTTGGCTTGCTCGATCATGTCGAGAATGCGTGGATGGGAAAGTGGTTCGCCGTATCCGCCCAGGAATAGCTCAGGTTTTTGCGGCAGGTCTTGAAAGCTCGCAAGGATCCGTTCGAAGGTTCCGGCGGACATTGCCCCATACTGTACATCCCAGACATTACGCATGCAGGTGCTGCAATTCAGGTTGCACTGATTGGTCGCTTCCACATAGACACGCTTCAGCGCATTGACGGAGGGATGCAGGAACAATCCCAATCCGTTTGGCTCGATCCGGATTTCATCTCTGGCAGCCAGCCCCAGTTTGGCCGCAAGATGTTGAGGTAGAACGATCTCTCCGTTTTGATTAACCTGGGCGTAGTATGTCTTCGTCATACAAAGAGGTGCTCCTGCTTACAGTGCATTGACGTTGTTATTTGAGCAACTGGGTCATCACTCGTGGTTTTACCACGTGTGGGAGAAACATACGTTATCATCTTGTTACGGTCATCTGCCGCAGCTACAACTTGGACCACAGGTCCCTGAGCAGTTTGAGCAGCCGTCATTGGAGTGCGACACGAACAGACCCGAGGTCAGGACTTGACGCGTCTTCTTGCTTTGGCACTGCGGGCATTTTGGTTTAAGTCCCTGCTCCTTTTCCTTGAATGTGGCGCGCACCTCAAAAACAGTCTGGCAGCTTTGGCATTGATAATCGTAAAGCGGCATATCACACCCTCCTAACAAGTAGCATGATTGGCAAATGTAGCAAAGTTGATGCCCAGTAATTGGCTGATTTCACCATTGACCTCTCGCAGAAAGTTGACTGCCTCTTCCTGGGATTGGGCATAAGCCATAATGACGGGATTTTGCTGCGCTCTCTGCTGGAGTAGGCGCAAGGAATCAATCTCAGCCTGTCCGACACCGCCGCTAGACTGCTTTTGACGCAGACGAGCTTGCGCCTTGGCGAGTTGATCCATCAGATCATGCGCTTCGTTGTCGGCGTTGAAATGGGTACGAGCCTGTTGATAGCGGACAAATGCTTCAGAGGCAAGCAAGTTGTCGATAAGTGACTGAGTGGTTTCCTGTAACTGTGGGGATATAGCGGTTTGCATGGTTCTCTCCTACCCGCAGCAACTTACGCCGCACGCCGCGGCATAGTTCAAACCAACAGATTCGGAAAGTGCGTCGCCTACTGCCTGACACAAAATCACGAGTTCCGTTTGCGCCTTGGAATATTCCTGCACAATCGGCTGATCCACAAATGCGTTCTTCAAGCTCTCAAGCTCAGCAGTTTGTTCAGCGCTGAGCGCGTTGAGCATGAGCAGAGGGCGCAAGTCGATCTGCTTTTGCCTGTAGGCTTCCATCGCCTGCTGGGCGGTCTGATCCTGCCGAAATCGTTCCGCTGTCTGCTCGAAGGCCTTGTATTGCGGCGTTTCGGCCAGGGCAGCGGCAAAATTGCGCGCCGCGCTGAACACAACCGACGGCAGCGCAATTTCAATGTCATCAAATACTTGATCGTCCATTTTTGTCACTTCCTTGAAGTCTCCCATCCATACGGACTTCTCTTATCAGATTTTGGATCTCACGCTGCTGCCTTTTCAAGTAGGGACTCGATTTTTTGGCGAATTGCAGGGATGGAAATCTTGCCTCCGTTGATCGTCGTCTCGCCGTTTACCAGCACAACCGGCAATTGTGCTTCATTGGGCATGGACGGGCAGTCAACGTCAAATAGATCGTAATACTTGACCTGCACTGCCTCGCCAAAGCGTCGCTTCAACTGATCTTCTGCCCAGCGAGCCACCTCCCGCCAGGAATCCTTCACACCCTCCTTGCAGGCAATGGGCGCGCCAATGATTTGAACCAGAACAGTATTGCTCATGCAATCAATTCTTCCATTCCATACATTTTCTCGCCCAGGTCTGCCAACATCTTCAAGCCTTTGATTTCACTGGACAGCAAGGGAATTTGAACCAGAGGCACACTAAATCGTTCTGTAATTTCTCTCAGATATTTTTCCTGCATAATGCGGCGGGATTGCACGAAAGGCGTGGTGGTTTGCTCGGCTGGGATCACCATGTTGGCGACTGTTAATCCGGGATGTATGCCCACGGTACCAAGTTCTCGTGAGGCGCGCCAGGCTTCGAGGATCGGTGTGGACTCCGGATACATGACAAAGGCAAAGGTGCTTTGCTCGGGGTCTGACATCATCTCGATGACTTTGCCAAATCGCTGTTTGGCAACATCATCCGCAGCAGTCGCGTCTACGGACGCAAAAACCTTCACGTCGATCTGCTTGCTCCAATCCACGGGCAATTCCAACAATCGCAACGTGTGACCCGTCGGCGCGGTATCGAAGACCACCGCATCCCATTCATCCTGCGAAGCGTATTCGATGAACTTATCAAATGCCGCCATTTCTTCCGTGCAGGGTGAATTGAGTTCTTCTTCCATCACCTTGATGGCAGATTCAGGTCGTCCACGTTGACGCGCGTCATCCAGGATACGGGTCTTATACGTTTCTGCGGCGGCTTTCGGGTCAATGTTTACTGCCCATAGATTCGGT
>DASTJG010000412.1:0-2445 GCA_035716785.1 Anaerolineales bacterium | reverse complement strand
TCCAGGGCGCGCGGGTGGAACGCGGGCCCGATTCACCTGTCTATGACCAACCTGTGATGATCACGCGCACTCTGCTGCCTGTCATGGAGCGCACTGGCATTGCTACCGCCGCCGAGGTGGATATTGACACTCTGGCTGCGCGGCTACGGGAAGAGACTCTGGCTCACAATTCGACAATCGTCTCTCCGGCAATGATTGGTGCGTGGGCAAAGAAAGTATGAATGCCAGGAGACGTGTGATGTCTTACAAGACGTCACACGTCTTGTAAGATTTTATTGATTTGGAAGGAGAGTGTTATGAATCGATTTCGCCTTATAGGTATTGTATGCATTCTGGTATTGTTGCCAATCTTACAAGCCTGCGGAAGTGCTCCCGCAACTGCGGTCGCTCAACCAACTTCTGCCGCCCCTGCTGGCACACAGCCGATCGTGCCTGCCACGGGCGGAGCGATCGCCAAAAATTCCAGTTCCTCCGGCCCGATCGCGATCAGCGACGATGACTCGTTGCTGGTCGTCGCGAACAACCTGGATGACAGTGTCAGCATCATCAATGTGGCCGGAGACGCGAATACAAAGGTCGCCGAGATCAAAGTGGGCGATGAACCGCGTACGGTTGCGATCACACCCGATAAGCGCCTGGCGTATGTGACCAATCAAGCCAGCGCGACCGTGTCGGTCATTGACCTGACGACGAACCAAAAGACACAGGATATCGCGGTCGGTGTTGAACCTTACGGTATCGCGCTGACACCCGATGGAACGCGTGCTTATGTTGCCAATTCGGCTTCCAACACTGTTTCCGTGATAGATACAGTCAGCAACAGCGTGGTTACCACGATCCAGATTCCCGGCGTCCAGCCGCGCGGTGTCGCGATCACGAACAACAATGGTGGACAGGGCCAACAGTTCGTTTACGTGACTCAGTTCCTTTCACAGCCCACTGCCTCAGGCGGCCCGGCGCTGGATCAAGGCAGCGAGGGAAAGATCTTCGTTCTTTCCACGACAGATGACGCGCAGATCCAGGGTGTGATCACTCTCTCTGCTCATGAGACGAGCTTTGCTGCAGACCGGACTAAATTCGGTGGCGGGGAAGCGGATCCAACGTTTGCTTATCCCAACCAGCTGCAGGCGATTGCCTTGAAGAACGGACGCGGGTATCTGCCGAACGTGGCTGCCTCACCGGAAGTCCCGGTCAAGTTCAATGTGGATACGCAGGCGTTCCTCTCGGTGTTCGATGTGGCTGCCAAGTCGGAGCTTTCCGGCGGGACGATCAACCTTCACGCGGCGGTCAAAGCGCAGACCTTCAAGCCGAAACTCTTCCTGGCGAATCCCTGGGCGATTGCCTTTAGACATGCTGGCAACGAAGGTTATGTTGCCTCTGCCGCAAGCGATGTGCTTGTAAAAATTACACTTGACGACAATGGTGTGCCAAGTGTGGTAACAGTCCCCGCAGAAGGCGATACGACCCGCGTCGCATTGATCGACGTGGGCAAGAATCCGCGCGGGCTGGTGATCAACAACGCCGATACGCGTGCCTACGTGATGAACTACATCTCCAAAGATGTTTCGGTGATCGACCTGACCGCCTCGCCCGAAAGTGAGATCGCACGCATCCAATCTGCTGATCTGCCTGCACCTGGCTCGGATGGAGAAAAGTTCTTGTTAGGCAATGAACTATTCAATTCTTCGCGGGGTGAATTCGACGAAGGTGTCGCCGAGCGCATGTCCAGCGAGGGCTGGCAGGCGTGTTCGAGCTGTCACCCCGACGGCCTGAGTGATGGCGTCGTGTGGGCGTTCGCTTCGGGACCGCGCAAGAGCGTGCCTTTGAATGGGACGTTCAGCCCCAGGAATCCAACCGGCGATCAGCGCGTGCTGAATTACTCGGGAGTTTTCGATGAACTCGAAGACTTCGAGCTGAACATCCGCGGCGTCTCCGGTGGACCGGGCTTGATCGTGCTCAACGGCACCACGGATCAGGACCCGAACGTGAAGGCCTTCGATCCTCCAAATGCCGGCCGTACACAATTGCACGTCAACGGCATCCCGGCCTGGGACGCGATCGTCGCCTGGACGCAATCTCGCATTCCTTCGCCCGTTTCGCCTTATCGAGGAGTCGATCCGAATAGCGAGCTGGGCATACAGATCAACCTGGGGCGCGAGCTCTTCATCCAGGCCAATTGCCAGGTGTGTCATGGTGGACCCAAATGGTCAACGGCTCAAGTCGATTATGCCCGGGTATCCCCTTTCCCTGAGACGATCACGCCGGGTGCTGACCCCGAACCGACTCTCGGTCAACTCGGTCGCTTCTTACGCCAGGTAGGCACGTTCGACGCGGCAAATCCGGGCGAACGTACAGCCAACAATCAGCAAGCCCTGGGACAGTTGGGTTTCAATGCGCCTTCACTTTTGAGCATCTATGCCTTTCCTCCTTATCTCCATAATGGAG
>DASTJG010000411.1:0-4561 GCA_035716785.1 Anaerolineales bacterium | reverse complement strand
GGCATGTTACCGACCTCCGACTGCCCGAACCTGGTGAGCGAGGTTTTTTTGAACGGCAATGAACCCATCCAGCCGGATAACGTGTATCGCAAGTATGCAATAAACCGCGAGACCGGCTTGCTTGCAACAGTGTTCACCCTGCCGCAACTGGTGGAGGAGCGGGTTTATCTCGTTGTGCCGCCGGAGGCGCGTTCGTGGGCAGAGAGCACGGGCCTGGAAATTCCGCCTGCCACCTATGATGTCATTCAACCGCCGCAAACCAATCCGGATGTGCTCATCGCATCCCCGGAGTTGTTCACGGAAGTGGATGGAGTTGTGGATATCATGGGAACCGCGGCAGGAGATGGTTTTGTCTCCTATCGGGTGCTGGTGGGACAGGGATTGAATCCGCAGGAATGGATACAGGTGGCGGAAAAGAACGAGCCGGTCACGAGCAATGTGCTGGCAGAGTGGGACACGAGCGGCTTGAGCGGCTTGTATGCCGTGCAGTTACAGGTGGTGAGGAATGACCAAAGGGTGGATACGGCGATCATACAAGTCACTGTAAAATAATTTATGAGCAACCCGCCGGAACGGCGGTTGGAACAGCCTTATCAGTAGAGGAGATCAGATGGCCATCGAAACTTTAATTATTGTTGGCAGTGTTGGTTTTACCATCCTCGTCCTGAATGCAATCTTCCTGGGCATCATTTTTTCCACACGCAGAAAAATGACCGCGGTGTCACAGTGGCCCTCCACCATGGGAACTGTGCTCATGTCCACCCTGGAGCGGCGGCGATCAAGCAATAACAGCGGGTACACAAACTATCCGGTTGTGCAGTATTCCTATCAGATCAGCGGGCAGATGTACCAGGGTATGAAAATTGCGCCCGGCATGGAAGTGGGTGGTTCCGGGGCAGGCAGTGTGGTTGCGCGCTATCCCGCCGGCGCGCAGGTCATGGTGTTCTACAATCCTCAGAATCCATCCGAGGCAGTGCTAGAAACGAAAGCTCCCGCACAATGGATCATGTGGCTGGTGCTGGTCATCACGAATTTGATGCTCTGTGGCATGGCATCCATATTTGCGTTCGCGTTTTGAAAGTTAATTGCTAACAGCTTATCACTAATAGCTTCATTATTCCGCCAGCCGCGCTCTGCGTTGTTCCAGCAATTCCTGGATTCTTTCATATTTCTCGCGCGAGAGCGGGAACAGCCAGGCAAGGATGATCGTTCCGCACAGCATTAGCGCGCCGAAAGGCGAAACGAGCAGGCGGATCATCCGCAACACGGAATCTGCCTGTGTGAAATGCAGAGCCCCTGCAGACGGCGAGACGTACCCGGACCAACCCAGCAACTGCAGCGTCACAAAGATGACCAGCGCGCCGGTCAATTTCCGGATGAGGGTGCGAATCCCGTAAAAGATGCCTTCCTGCCGGCGACCGGTGCGCAGTTCATCCCACTCGATCACATCCGCGAACATGGAATCGGGCAGGGTATATGCGGCCGAGACGCCGATCCCTGCCAGAGCCGCGATGGCAAGCAGGTAGGCGGTGTCACCCGGTTGGATTGTAAAGATCAACAATTCGATCACAATCCAGAAACTCATGCCCAGCATATAAGCTTCGCGCTTGTTGCGCCATTTCGCCATCCATAACCAGAACGGGATGAACAGAATACACATGGACATCAGGATGCCGAAGAAGGCCGATTCATAAGCCAGGTCAAAGCCAAAGATGGGGATGGAGGCAAGCAGGTTTCCCCGGGCAACCCAATAGAGCAGAAAATAGGGAAAGACAACCCCGATCATGTCCACTGCTGACCAGTTCAACATATGAATGCCAACCGCGTAACGGAATGGGATGTTCTGCCAGGCGGCTTTGAGCGTCGCACGAAATGGAATGGATTTCGTCTGTGCGGGCGTGGACGTTTCGCGCACGAAGAGTCCGATCAACAGGAGCGGGATCGCGCCCATGCCGCCGAAGATCGCGCCGACCAGCATGAATCCCTGCTGCTGGGTGCCACCTGCCACGAGGACCAGGTCGCCTATCGCAGGTGCAGCAATCACGACCGATAACGCGCCCGCCAGCTGAAAGAAGGAGCGAAAGCTTGTCAGCGCGGTGCGTTCATCATAGTCCGATGTCAGCTCGGGGGTCAGCGAAAGGAACGGAATACCGACGAGTGTCTGCAATGTGTCTGCCAGCATGAAAGAGAGAGTCACGTAGATGAGCAGCGCGGTCGGGCTTGCCCAGTTTGGCGCGGACCAGAGGGTGATGAAGCTGAATCCAAATGGGATCGCAAACCACAATAGAAACGGCCGGCGGCGTCCCCAGCGGGTATGAAGGCGGTCGCTAAGTATGCCGATGATCGGATCATTGATTGCATCCCAGACAATCCCAGCCAGTGCGCCGAAGGAAGCGAGGCGAGGCTCGAGTCCCACCACATCGGTGAGATAGATGGCATAAAAAATGGCCCGCATCATCCCCATGCTGGAGATGCCCCAATCTCCGGAGCCATAGAGCAATTTTGTCCAAAAGGAAAGACGTCGTCTTGAAGGTGTACTGTCCATTAATGAATGCGCTAGTTTAGCACAAATCACCGGGAGACACTTCGCTTCGCTCAGTGTGACATAGCCGTTGATCTTCTTGACATTAGATACTCCCGATTTTCATTTCCTGTCACAACTGAAATGTTTTTTCCTTACAAAACTGGGGGCGTTATCGTCGCCGTTTTGTAGGTTAAGAGTATGGCAATAATCAATGCAAATCTGAGATGCTTTGATAAAATGCCGCGAGTTACATCCCAGCCACATTCAGTTTTCGGGCCGTTCGAACATTACTGCCCACTGAAATTTCAACGACGCACACGATACCATGACCCGAACTACTCTCCATCTCAACCTTCTCGCGCTTTTTCTTGCCGGCTTTTTCCTAAACCCACCACCGTTCCTCACAATCGACGCCCTGGAAAGTACTTTGCCCGGTTTCGCGGACTTTTCTGAATCAGTCCAAAATGGCGAAGCAGCTATCCTGCGCGGCGTATATGTGCAGAATGTACTGGCCCTGCCTGTCGTACAGCAACCTGCCGATCAGCCCTACTATGTTTCCAATCGTGATGGTGAGTTGACACAGTTTTCCATGGCCTCCCGTTATGGAAATATCGGTCTGCTTGCTCATAACACTCTCTCCGGCAGTTTGTTCTCAGGGCTCGCCCCGGGGCAGGAAGTCCGTCTGGTATATGGCGATGGCAGAGTTGAGCATTTTGTCATAGCAGAGACCATGGAGTTCCAGGCCCTGGAGCCTGAAAGTGTCACCAGTTCCTTCCGAAACCTGGATGAAGATGAAGTCCTTTCGGCTGGAGAGATGTTCAATCGAGCCTACGGGGGCGAGCGCCGTGTCGTCTTTCAAACCTGCATCGAAACAGAAGGAAATGTCAGTTGGGGGCGTTTGTTTGTCATGGCTGTGCCAAAAGAATAAGATGGGATTGCAATCTTGTAAGTTGATATTACTGAAGTGAAAGTGGACAAACAATAGGTACTTGTTATAATATTCACAATTAATATCCGAAATAGCAAACCTGCTGAAAAGCAGGGACGCAAAGCCATGGGTCTACCATCCCGCGCAGCGGGATCAGGACAGCCAGGTTGCCGAAGATAAAATAACTACCCTTGGCGAGCCTGGTTAATCACACCAGGCTCGTTTTATTGGAACCTTGTCATCTATTCGTTCGATAAAGGCAAACCCGCTGAGAGGCGGGGACGCAAAGCCATGGGTCTATCACTCTGTAAGGTGTGACAGATTGCCAGGTTACCGAAAGCGGATCAAAAAATTCGCCGTTCAAGTTTGAGCGCCTTTGTCGAACCGGAGAAACCAATGACGCTCAACACTCGACCTCTTCGAACGTCTCTGAACGCGATCCTTCTTTTAATCATCCTGGCTGGCATTGTCTTCAGCCCGATCACAGTACAGGCGCTGGAGGATCATCCGGCGCTACCTGATTTCAAGGAGTTTGCAGGATCAGTGCAGAACAACGAAGCGGGTGTCCTGCGCGGTGTCTATGTTCCTGAAGTGCTGGCTTTCCCGATCGTTCAACAACCCACAGGCAACGCCGGCTATGTTTCCAAGACCGATGGTGAGATTACTCAGTTCCGCATGGTCTCCCAGTTCGGGAATGTTGGTCTACTGGCGCACAACGATCTATCCGGCAGGTTTTTCTCGCAACTGGCCGTGGGACAGGAAGTTCGCCTGGTGTATGGGGACGGGAAAGTTGAATATTTTGTGATCACGCAAATATTGCAATTCCAGGCACTCGAGCCGACCAACCCATACAGCTCATTTCGCGATTTGAGCGATGACAAAAAATTGACTGCCGAGCAATTATTCAAAAAGGTTTATCAGGGCGACCGGCATGTAACTTTCCAGACCTGCATTGCAGGGCCGGGAAGCTTAAGTTGGGGACGTCTGTTTGTGATCGCAACCCCGAAGCCTCGTCTCGCAGGGTTCAATCATTTTGGGCACATCCTCGAACAGTGAACTGAACCATCTTATTATCGAACAGTGGCGCCGCGGTGCCACTGTTTTATTTT
>DASTJG010000410.1:0-8352 GCA_035716785.1 Anaerolineales bacterium | reverse complement strand
CTATCTTGTTGGTTTTCTCTTGTGGATCCTGCCAACCATGACGATTATCTTCGGAGTAGGCTTCCTGGATCGCTACTCATGGCTTCGCAATTCTGAACAGCTCATCCTTGCCATGCGGTTTATCGGCCTGCTGATGGTCGTCAGCGGTGGAGCCTTTGCTGCGTTCCAGCGCCATCTTGGGCGGATCATGGCATACGGCGCGATCGCAGAAACCGGCTTTTCGTTCCTTGCGCTCAGCCTGGATTCGAGGATCGGCATACCCATTTTGTTCCTGTTGATCCCGGCACGTGCGCTCGGTCTGGCCGTCTGGGCACTCTCGTTGACCATCATCAGAGAACACTCTGAAACCATGCGCTTCGGCGCAGCGCGCGGCGTTCTGCGCGTCGCACCGCTGGCAGGCGCGGGCATGATCGTTGCCGGGCTTTCGACCGGCGCGTTTCCACTGCTGGCCGGCTTTCCTGCCCGGCTGGCTCTATGGGAAGGCTTGTCCCAGGTTTCGATCGGTTCGGCTTTATGGATGATGATCGGCATTATCGGGCTGCTCACCAGCACATTCCGCTCACTGGCAGTCATCAGCATTGCAGATGAATATACGAGCTGGGAGCCGCGCGAAAGTCCAACGCAAATGCTCATGCTTGGGCTGGGGATGATCGGACTCGTCATCCTGGGGCTATTTCCACAGGCATTACAATTTGTACTCGCCGACCTGCCTCTGATGTTCGAACATCTGGGACGTTAAAAAAACATTTACCACAAAGGAAATTAAAACCTTCGTGTTCCTTAGCGCCCTTTGTGGTGGAAAACTCCATAGCGGTATAATGCACCGCAAGTTACGGAGGAAGCCATGGAATTTGAACAGCTCGTCAAACGCCTGGAATGGCTGGACGAAGAACACCGTAAAACCAGGTCATCCATTATTACGCTCGAAGAACGGATGACGGCGCTGGAGGGGAAGATTGAAACGGTTGCCAAACAAGTCAAACCGCTTGGCAAGCAAATCGCGGATATTGCCAACACCGCCGATCGTCTCAACCAGTTCGATGCCATCTTTGCCAAACAACGCGAAGACATGAATAAGGCGCTGGATGACATCGAGAAGAAATTTGAAAAACGTGAGAAGGAAGTCACCAAGCGTCACCAGGATGACTTTAAGCCAATTCTCAAAGCACTGAGTGAATTAAGGCAGTCACTCGATAGTGAACTGCCGCCGATCAAACGCGACATCAAAGCTCGCATTACGGAAGAAACGCGCCTGCATCAGGAGATCAAAGAACTCAAGCCGCCGATCGAGGCCGCCCGGCGTGCCGCCGAGGAAGCTACCCTGGTCCAGCACGCGTTCGATGAAAGCCGCAAACAGGAAGCCAAGCGCGTGGCAGACCTGCAGGGCGAAATCGCAGCCGTGCGCAAGCGCATCGAAGAAGCGAAAGCCAAGGCTGACCTGAACGCCGATAGCTGGAAGAACATGGATAATCGCATCAAAGAACTGGTGAATTCAGAAGCCGAAAGGAAAACCGCGCAGAATGCCTTCATCGACCAGCAATCCCTGGCGCACATTGACCGCGAGCACGTGTACAAGGAGTGGAAGGAAAAGTTCGACTCTATCAAGATGCAGACCCAAACGTTCGATACGCAGGTCCAGGCTCTCGAAGAGATCTTGCGCAACGCCAAACGCGCTCAGGAAACCTACAACGAACTCAACACCAAACTGGAGCGCCGCATCAACGAAGTGACGGAAATGCAGCGGCTTTCGGAAGATCGTCTCCGGCAGGAGTGGGTCACCTTCAAGGCCGATGACCAAAAACGCTGGACCGGTTACACCCTTTCTCAGGATGAAGGCACAAAGGATGTTCGCCGCTCGGTGCAGAAGCTGGAAGAACGCATCTCGCCTCTGGGCGAATCCATTCAAACGTTGCAAGATCAACTCCACCAGACTGCAGACGCTACAGAACAACAACTCCAGGAATTGATGAATGTGGCTCATGAATGGCTTTCCGCTTATGAACGCATCATGGGACATGGCAAGGCAGCAAAGAAAGTAAAAAGATAAACAAAGCTACCAGCGCCGTATCCGGCGCTGGTTTTGAAATCGCCGCCGTCCCCTGCCGGGCAGCGGCTGGAGTATCGCGAGAGGAAAGATTTTTATATGCACGTTATTGGCACAGCCGGTCACGTTGACCATGGAAAATCCACATTGATTGCCGCGCTGACGGGTACCCATCCGGACCGTCTCAAGGAAGAACAGGCGCGCGAGATGACGATCGAGCTTGGCTTTGGATGGCTAACACTTCCAAACGGAGAAGAGATCGGTATTGTGGATGTGCCCGGCCATCGCGACTTCATCGAGAACATGCTATCGGGCATTGGGGGGATCGACGCCGCACTCCTGGTCATTGCAGCCGATGAAGGCGTCATGCCGCAAACCCGCGAGCATCTCGCGATCCTGGATCTGTTGCAGATTCCGGCAGGCATCATTGTTCTGACAAAAACCGATCTCGCTCCGGACCCTGACTGGCTTACCCTCGTGGAAACAGATATTCGCGCCGCTGTCCGCGGGACCGTGCTGAACGACGCGCCCATCGTGCGCGTTTCTGCCAAAACAAAAACAGGGCTCGACTCTCTCCTTTCTATTCTCGAATCTCTTCTCGGGCAAAAACCTCCCCGCATCGATCTGGGCCGGCCGCGCCTGCCCATTGACCGTGCCTTCAGCATGAGCGGATTCGGCACCGTCGTCACGGGGACGCTGCTCGATGGTCAACTCGCCCTCGGCGACGAAGTGGAGATCATCCCATCCGGGCAAAAGGGACGCGTGCGCGGCTTGCAGACACACAGGCAAAAAGAGGAACGCGCCGTGCCCGGCTCGCGCACCGCCATAAATATTTCCGGCGTCGACACCGAAGCAATTCGACGCGGCGAGGTCGTCGTCCGCCCCAATCAATATCAGGCCACGCGCCGGATCGACGCGCGCCTGCGCCTGCTCCAGGACATCTCGGCATCTCTCAAGCACAACAGCGAAGTGAAGTTCTTCGTCGGCGCGAGCGAAACCATCGCGGCACTGCGCCTGCTGGGGGTGGAAGAACTCAACCCGGGTGAGGAAGGCTGGATCCAGCTCGAGCTGCGCGACCCGGTCGTTGCCGTGCGTGGCGACCGGTATATCCTGCGGCGCCCTTCGCCCGCCGAAACACTGGGTGGCGGCGTCATTGTGGATCATCAACCGAAAGGCCGGCACAAACGCTTCGACGAAGTTATCCTGAAGTCCCTCGAATCCCTGATACAGGGCACACCGGCTGATGTGCTGTTCGAAGCCGCTCTTGCCTTGAATATCGCCAGCATCAGGGAAGTCGTTGCGCGTTCGCGGCTCGAGGCAGAAAATTCTGAAGCAGCGTTGAGCGAATTGCTGAATGCCGGTTCCCTGATCCCTCTGGAAGAAGGAACGCCAGCCATTACAAGCGATTTGCTGGTCGCCGCCTTGCCTCACTGGAATAACTTGCAGGACAAGACCCTGCAAATGGTCGAGTCTTATCACAAAAATTATCCGCTGCGACGCGGTATCCCGCGCGAAGAACTTAAGAGCAGGCTCAAACTATCCCCCCGCGCGTTCAATGCGCTTATCACGAATTCCCTGTCGCGCAATCTTTTGAAAGAAACCAATAACTTCCTCGCGAAGCCCGAACACGAGATCACGCTCGATAGCGGTCAGCAGGCCAGGGTCCAGGCGCTGATACGAAAGTTCGAGCAGAATCCGTACAGTCCGCCCAGCGTTAAGGACGCTGAGGGCGAAGTGGGTGAAGAACTCCTAAATGCCCTGATCGAATTGAAGGAGTTAATTACAGTTTCGTCAGAGGTTGTCTTCCGTAAACAAGACTATGATTTAATGGTGGACAGGATCAAGAGAGAGATCCAGCAGAAAGGCAGCATAACACTGGCTGAAACGCGTAATCTTTTCAACACCAGCCGAAAATATGCACAGGCATTACTCGAGCACATGGATGCCGTTGGGACCACGGTGCGGGACGGAGATTTCAGAAAACTAAGAAAGAGATAACTGCACGAAGAGGTCCCATTCAGGGCGGATACGTTCGGTTGGGATCAGAGTTGGGAAAGGGAGCGACATTTTACTTAGCACTGCCCAAAATTCTTCAAAAAGAGTAAGATTACTATCAAGGAGTGAACATGTGTGGTCGATTTACGCTGACAGTTAATCCCGCGGAAGCAGATGAAATTTTTAGTAACTATATTTTCCCGCAACAATTCGCGCCGCGGTTCAACATCGCGCCCACCCAGCCTGTTCTCGTGATCCCAAACGATGACCAAAATACCGCTGATTTTTTCATCTGGGGACTCATTCCCATGTGGGCAAAGGATCCAGCGATTGGGAATCGGCTGATCAACGCGCGCGGGGAAACCCTGGCAGAGAAGCCAGCCTTT
This sequence comes from Anaerolineales bacterium, assembly GCA_035716785.1. Taxonomy (GTDB): domain Bacteria; phylum Chloroflexota; class Anaerolineae; order Anaerolineales; family Villigracilaceae; genus Defluviilinea. The sequence goes on along the minus strand of DASTJG010000410.1, from coordinate 3,927 downwards.
CGAGGCAGTCTCAAATACAAGCGCTGCCTCATCCTGGCAGATGGTTTCTACGAATGGAAGGGCGCCCCGGGCCGAAAGACAAAAACTCCTTTTTTCATTCATATGAAAGACCGCAAGCCGTTCGCGTTCGCAGGTCTCTGGGATTCATGGAATGGTCCCGATGGGTCACAGGTTAAGTCGTGCACCATTATTACAACTGTACCCAATGATCTGACGGCGATTATTCACAACCGCATGCCGGTGATCCTCCACCCGAGAGATTACGCCAAGTGGCTGGACCCATCGGCGCAGACTCCCGATCAGTTGAAACCGTTGATCAAACCCTTCCCCGCCGACATGATGGATGCCTACCCGGTCGGCACCTTGGTCAACACCCCGGCAAATGACATACCCGACCTGATCGTCCCCGTCGAATAAAGAATGCAGGAAACCCGCTCGTTAATTGTCCAGCGCTTTCCCGCGCTGGCTTCACGCGACTTTATTCTTTTTCTGGTTGGACAGTTCGTTTCGGTCACTGGCACCTGGATGCAGAACACAGCCCAGCCTTATCTGGCGTACCGCATCTCGGGCCGCCCGCTCGACCTGGGACTGATCGGCTTTGCAGCCACACTGCCGACACTGCTCCTGGCACTGCCGGCGGGCGTCCTCGTGGAACGCTGGGATAAACGCAGGACTGTGATCATTTTCCAATTCATCATGTCGCTTCAGGCGTTTGGGCTGGCCGCGTTGACATTTACCGGGCAGATCCAGATCTGGCATATTGCCGCATTTGCATTGCTTTTTGGAACAGCCAGCGCCGTGGAGATCACCGCGCGACAGGCGATGCTGATCGAACTGGCCGGACGCGAAGCGCTTCCCAGCGCGATTGCCTTGCAGACAACCGCCTTCAACGTAGGCCGCGTCGTCGGTCCTCTCGTTGCTGCCTGGCTGCTCACATCGACAGGCACAGAAGGAAGCGTATTCCTGGTAAATGGAGTTAGCTTTTTGTTCGTGATCGCTGGGCTGCTGATCGCCCGAACACGCTATAAAGTCCCGCGTGAATTAGAGGCGAGGAAAGGATTGGCGCTGGAGTTGCGCGAAGGGTTGGCATATATCCGCAGGAATAGCGTGGTTGCCTCCATCATCTTGATGGCTGCCCTGATCGGATTCTTTGGGTTCCCACTCGTGCAACAAATTCCCGCGTTGGCGCGTGATGTGTTGAAAACAACCGGCGACACAGAAGCGATCATAGCTGAGCGCACCAGTCACCTGTATGCCGCCCAGGGCGCCGGTGCATTGACTGCCGCACTTCTCGCCACTTATATGAGTTCATCCCGAAACAAAGGTTTTATGGTTGCGCTTGGTCAGGTTGCCTTCATCCTCCCGCTGATCGCGCTGGCATTTGTATCCAATTTGAACGTTTCGCTCGTTTTGTTGATATTCATTGGATGGGGTACAGTCACACAACTCGTCTCGATGAATACGCTGATCCAGGTCGCCGTTCCCAATGGACTGCGCGGCCGCGTGTTCAGCGTTTATCTGTGGGCTCTGCAAGGCGTGGCCCCTTTCGGGAGCCTGCTGATTGGCTGGCTCGCTCAAAACTGGGGAATGCCATTTGCAGCTCTCGTTGGCGGGCTGGTTTCACTTTTATCCATTGGCGTTCTGCACCTGGTCAGCCCGGGCGTACGCCGCGCGCAGGCTTAACGTCAGGTTAGCGTCAAGGATCGCGGGTTGACGCTTAATTTTTGCCCATGTTATGATATTTTGTTTGGAGAACTAAACATTAATGGACAACAACTCTTCGAAGAGGAACGACGAAACTCCCGGCTTTTTTTCACGTCTTTTGAATACTTTACTTGGTATTGGTTTGGGGGAATCCATGCTGCGGGCAGGAACGACATTACTTTCCATCATTTTGCTTGGAACAGTGATCTGGCTGCTACGATTATTCTATACACAGACTCCGGAAACCACAGCTGCGGCAAACATGCTTGCAACAGGACCTACTGCGCCCGTCGCGCCGATCGAGGATGTATTGAATGAGACCTCGTTCGGCGGGATCCCGCGTTTGGCGCAGGCACATACCACGATCCCGTCCCGTCCGCGACAGGAAGTGACCAAATACACTGTTGTGGAAGGTGACACGATTTTTGGAATCGCGGAAAAATTTGGGTTGAAACCTGAAACGGTTCTCTGGGGCAATTACTATGTTTTACTTGATGACCCGCACGCTTTGAAGGCCGGTCAGGAACTGAATATTCTGCCACTGGATGGCACATATCATGAGTGGCAACAGGGTGAAGGGCTGAATGGCATTTCAAGTTATTATGGCGTTTCCCCGCAGGATATTATCAATTTCCCAGCTAACAATCTGGATATGGCAACGATCGGTGATTTCGCCAACCCAAACATCCAGCCTGGAACATGGTTAGTTGTACCAAACGGTCGTCGTGAATTTATTTCCTGGAGTGCGCCGCTCGGTGTGACCCGCGAGAACCCTGCCTCGGCGCGCGTCCTGGGCCCCGGCGCCTGCGACCCGGTCAGCGGTGGCGCGGTGGGCTATGGCGCATTTGTTTGGCCGGCCGCCAAACATTATCTATCGGGATTCGATTATGCTCCCAATGCCAATCACTGGGGCATTGACCTTGCCGGCAACGATGGCGAGGGTGTGTTTGCAACGGATGCAGGAGTGGTCGTCTATGCAGGCTGGAACAACTATGGTTATGGCAACATGATCATGGTGGACCACGGCAACAATTTCCAGTCCCTGTACGCTCACTTGAGCGGCATCAACGTCAGCTGTGGTCAGAGTGTGGGGCAGGGCGATCTGATCGGCGCGATCGGCAACACCGGGCGTTCTACCGGGTCGCATTTGCATTTCGAGATCCGGGCGATCTCTTCCTGGGTCAACCCCTGGGACGTTTTGCCGGCACCATGATGGGACAAACAAGTAGACAAGGATACAAGTAAACAGCGCTTGCAGAAGAAAGTACTCTCGGCTATAATCTGCGTCGCCCCGGGCGCGTAGCTCAGCTGGTTAGAGCGCACGGTTCACATCCGTGAGGTTCGTGGGTTCGAGCCCCTCCGCGCCCACAAATAACGAGCCATCTTGGCTCGTTATTTCTTATTTTTCAACATTTCTGTTTTATAATCTCATTATATGCCCACACGAACCAATGAAGCCTGGCTTTCAGACCTGGCAACTCCTGGTCCGGCGCGTGAAGCCGCGCTGGAAGATTTGCGTAACACTATCCAGAAGGGCTTACCGTATGCGCTTTCGCGCTGGCTCTCCCCCGACCAACCGCAATTCAACTCCCTGGTCGAAGAAGTGACTCAGGAAACGCTGTTGCGCGTCCTCGACCAGTTGGGCACGTTCGAGGGCCGCAGCCAGTTCACCACCTGGGTTCACAAGATCGCCGTGCGGATCGCCTTGACTGAGCTCCGCCGCAAGCGCTGGCGGGATTCGTCGCTGGACGAGCTTACCGAAAACGAAGACGTTCCGCCTCCCCCTGGCCTGCTTGCCGATTCCCAGGCCGGACCCGAAACCTCGGCCGAGCGCGCCGACATGCCGGCACGCGTCAGCCGCATCATCGAAGAAGAACTGACTGACCGTCAGCGCCAGGCGCTCATCCTGCTTGGCGTACAGGACATGCCCATGGAGGACGCGGCCCGCAAGCTTAAAACCAATCGCAACGCCCTTTACAAACTGCTGCACGACGCCCGCCTGCGGCTGCGCCGGCGGCTTTCCATGGAAGATATCTCACCTTACGAAGTCCTGACTCTTTTCGAGCATAAGTAAGATTGGCAACGCGCCGAACATCAAAACAAAGACTATGAACATCCGAGCCATCATTCAAAAGATTAAGAAAAGTTTCAGTCATCAAGAAGAACTTCCCAGCCAGAAAGTCCTGGGCTTTCTGCAAGTGCTTGAAAACGCGCAGGAGCAAG
>DASTJG010000409.1:0-12068 GCA_035716785.1 Anaerolineales bacterium | reverse complement strand
CGCGGACTTCAACTCAGATCGCCTCAGCCTGCTGGACCGCGGCTTCGTCTTCGCCATCGGACACATCCGCGGCGGCTCGGACCTGGGCCGCGCCTGGTACGAGAGCGGCAGGATGCTGAACAAGAAGAACTCCTTCACCGATTTTATTGCCTGTGCGGAACATCTTATTAAAGAAGGGTTCACCTCGAACAAGAAACTCGCCATCCTGGGCGGCTCGGCAGGCGGACTGCTCGTCAGCGCCTGCTTGACGATGCGCCCCGACCTGTTCCAGGCGGTCATCAACAAAGTGGCATTCGTGGACGTGGTCACGACCATGAGCGACCCAACCATCCCGCTCACCAGCCTGGAATGGGAGGAATGGGGCAACCCGCAGCTGCGCGAGCATTTTGAATATATGCTTTCTTATTCACCCTACGATAACGTTCGCCCCACCGCGTATCCGAACATGCTCATCACGGCCGGGCTGAACGATCCGCGCGTGGCGTATTGGGAACCCGCCAAATTCGCAGCCAAGCTCCGTGAGATGAAGACGGACGACAATCTATTGCTGTTGCAGACCAATTACGATGCAGGTCACGCAGGTGCCTCCGGACGCTACGACCATTTAAAAGAAGTCGCTATCGATTTTGCCTTCCTGATCGACCGATTATGCACGGCCCAATATCCTATTGAAATAGACTCCCTGAACGGCATATAATTTCAGCAACTTTTATTGTTATTTTATAGGAGAAGTAATATGGACCGTTATCTTATTGAATCGCCTCATGAGGCCGCGGACTGCGAGGCTATCATCAAAGAGATCCATGCTGCGGGCTATTTGCATCATTTCGAGTGGGGCTGCCACGATGGCGCACACTGCGGCTGGGCAATCATCGAAACGGACAGTAAGGAACATGCCAAACAGATCGTCCCCTGGCGCATCCGGAATAAAGCCCGGATTGTAAAACTGGAAAAATTCGGACAAGTCGAGGAAACCCATTCTCAAACAAGTTAAATGAAAAGCGGCGCAGTTCATGTGCCGCTTTTTGATTCAAGGAAGTATTTACGCAGGTTGGGCTGCTTTTGCAACCACATCCTCGAGCATCTTGGTCGTCAGCGACTTCGGGCGCTCGAGCGGCATGCCGAGCGCACGTGCCCAGACGTAGTTGGCAGTGACACCGAGAGCGCGACCGATGCCGAACAGTACGGTGTAGAAATCGAACTCGCGCACGCCATAGTAATACTGCAGCGTACCGCTGATCGCGTCGACATTCGGCGCGGGGTTCTTGGCTTTACCCTGTTCCTTCAACACCTGTGGTACCACGTCGAAGACCAGCTCCGCCAGGCGGACCAGCTCGTCATCCGGGAAGCGCTTCTTCGCAAATTCCAATTGCGCCATGTAGCGCGGGTCGGGCACGCGCAGGACGGCGTGTCCGTAACCGGGGATGACATGCCCACCGTTGAGCGTATCCCAGGCAAATTTATAGAGGTCATCGCGGCTGGGGACGCCACCAAATTTATTCTTGACTTCGATCAACCAGCCCAGGCATTCCTGATTGGCAAGCCCATGCAAAGGACCGGCGAGTCCGTTCAATGCCGCGGAAAAGGAAAGGTACGGATCGGAGAGCGCGGACCCGACCAGGTGCATGGTATGAGCGGACACGTTGCCAGATTCGTGGTCGCTGTGCAGGATGAAGTACAGACGGGCAAGCTCGGCATAGCCCTTCTTGTCCGGGACTTTTAGCATGCGTGAGAAGTTCAGGCCGTAATCCTGCCTGGGATTGTATTTCGGCTTCTTGCTCTCACCAAAATACTTCAGGCGATAAATGTAGGCTGCGATCACCGGGAGTTTGGCGGTCAGGTCGAGGCTGTCTTCCAGCGCAGCTTCCCAGTACACATCTTTTTTCATACTGTGATATTTCTGAGCGAAGACCGAGCCATTCTGCAGCGCCAGGACTGCCTGCGAAAAGAGGGTCATCGGGTGAGTCTCTTTCGGCATGGACTTGATCATTTTGAAGACGTAGTCCGGCACGTCCGCGCGCTTGGCCCATTCGGCTTCCACCTCCATGGCCTGCTCTTTGGTCGGCACTTCGCCGATCATGAGCAGGTAATACAACCCACCCACCAGCGGCATCTTGCCGCCGCGCGCCTTCGGCAGTTTCTTGAGAATCTCAGGGATGGACATGCCGCGGAAGCGAATACCTTCCGCTGGATCGACGAACGAGACATCTGTCACGAGCGATTTGATATCGCGCATACCGCCAATGACCTGGCCGACTGTGACATCGGCAACTTTGACGTCCCCGTGCTCTTTGGCGAGCGATTTGATGCGCTCACGCCACGCAGGCAGTTGTGCAGAGATTTTTTCGTGCAGGATCATGATTTGCCTCCAAGAAATTTGCGGGCACGCTCCGAAGATGAAGCATGTCCCCTGACGATCAGAACTTTACCAGATTCTTCAATGCGTCGTGTGTTTCCTTCACCGCCGCAGCGGATTTCTCGAACATCGCTCTCTCGTCATCATCCAGTTTATATTCAATGATCTTTTCCATGCCGGTGCGTCCCAGCATGACGGGTACGCCAAAGAACATATCCTGCAAACCGTATTCACCGTTCATGTACGCCGCGCAGGGAACGATCAGATGCTTGTCCTTGAGGATCGCTTCCGCCATCTGGGTACAGGCGATAGAAGGCGCGTAATACGCCGAACCGGTCTTGAGCAGATTGATAACCTCGGCGCCACCCTTGCGCGTGCGGGTAACGATCGCGTTCAACTTGTCAGCGGGAAGGTATTCCTTTAATGGAATCCCGGCGATGTTCGAATGACGCGTCAGCGGGACCATCTCGTCGCCATGACCGCCCAGCACATAACATTGAATGTTTTCCACGCTCACGCCGGTTTCCATTGCCACAAACGCGCGCATGCGCGCTGAATCCAAAATCCCAGCCTGACCCACCACGCGTTCACGCGGCAACCCCGTTTTCTTCAGTGTAAGATAGGCCATCGTGTCGAGCGGATTGGTCAACACGATATAAATCGCATCGGGCGAATGTGCGAGGGTCTCTGTCGCGGCTTTTCCGACGATCTCAGCATTGGCAGATAACAAATCATCACGACTCATGCCTGGCTTGCGAGCCAGACCGGCCGTGATGATGATGATATCGGAGCCTTTGGTCGCGGCATAGTCATTCGAGCCGACAATCTCCACATCCTTGCCAATGATCGGCATTGCCTCCTGCATATCAAGGCTCTTGCCTTGCGGCATTCCCTCCACAACATCGACGAGAACCAGATCAGCGATTTCACGTTCAGCGAGCCAGTGTGCAGTGGTCGCGCCCGTCATGCCTGCACCGATGATCGAGATTTTATTCATGAAACCTCCGAGGATTTTACCGCTTGTCTTAATGACTTCTGCGGTACTATGTATAAAATTTTATCCGAAACTGATTAGGGTTGAAAGTATATTTTGTCACAACTTTCCGGAAGTGAGCTTTCGATAAAATTAGTGGCGCCAATGGCGCCACTGTTTTATTCTATCAAACTTCAGGCTGTTTCAGCCGGTGCTTCCATTGCTTCGAGGAAGCGCGTCGCCTGAATGCCGGCCGCGGCGCCCATCCCTGCCGAGGTGACCACCTGCCTGAAATGCGGGTCGGCCGCCTCCCCTGCCGCAAAGACGCCGGGGACATTCGTTTCCATCCGGTCATTGATCTTGATGTACCCCAACTCGCTCATCTCCAATTGACCCTGGAACATTTGCGTATTGGGAGTGTGACCGATGAATATGAAAAGACCGTCTGTTTTAAAGATCGTTTCTTCGAGCGTCTTGACATTCTTCAACTTGATCGCTTCCACTTTCTCTGTACCAACCACGTCGGTAACAACCGTATCCAGAATAAAATTGATCTTGGGATGTTCCCTGGCGCGCTTCTGCAGGATCGGGCTGGCGCGGAATTCTTCACGGCGATGGATGATCGTTACAGACGAAGCGTAACGCGTGATGAACAAACCTTCCTCCAGCGCGCTGTCGCCGCCGCCGACCACCACCACTTTCTTATCCTTGAAGAACCAGCCATCACAGGTGGCGCAGTACGAAACGCCGCGCCCGGTCAGTTCCACTTCACCAGGGATTTGCAGATGATTGGGGCTTGCGCCTGTACCGACGATGAGGGTATCTGCCAGGTAATCGCCGCTGTCCGACTCCACTTTGAAGGGACGCTGTGACAGGTCCACCGAGTTGGCGGAGGCAAATTCGGTCACCGCGCCGAAGTGCTCGGCCTGCTTCTGGAACAACTCACCTAACTGCGCCCCGCCAACACCCTCGGGAAAACCGGGATAATTTTCGATGGTATAGGTCAAGGCGGCCTGCCCACCCAATTGCATGCCGGTTAAGACGACAGGCTGAAGCTCGGCGCGCGCCGCGTAGAGCGCAGCAGAATAACCCGTGGGACCCGATCCTAATACCAGTACTTTTACGTGTTTTGCATTTCCATTCGATGACATAGCTTCGTGATTTCCTCGCGTAAGAATTGTTTCCATATTCAAGACAACGTGTTTCCTCTCTATTTTACCGTGTTCGTCCTATGATTAGATGCAGAGGATCGCAAAAAGTTGCGGCACTACTGCACCGTCATCGCGAGCCACAAAGCGGCGAAGCAATCCCACATACCGTAAAAGAGATTGCTCACCTGCCCCGGGCGCACACCGCCCCGGTGGTTCGGTGCCGGGGTCGTCGGGCGTTGCCCTCCTCGCAATGACGGTTATGTGTTGGTTTTTAGATACTCCCGAAGTACAATAAAATCATGGGCTTCGAGGAGATCGCGCACACTGCCGACTGGTCTGTACGCGTTTGGGCGCGGGATCTGCCATCGCTGTTTGCGGAGGCGGTGCGGGCGATGAATTCACTTGCCGGGACAGCGATAGTCGAAGATGCGCGCGTAAAGCGGACGTTCGAGTCCCAAGCGCCGGATGCCGAGAGTCTGCTGGTCGCATTCCTCTCGGAGTTGGTTTACTATCAGGAGCAGGAAAACCTGGCGTTCGATGTGTTCAAGTTAGAAATAAAAAGCGCCACCCTGACTGTGGCTCTGCCCGATAGGGCGTGGCGCCACGTGCCGAAGGGTCAGAAGTTGAAAGTAGCGATGGAAGGCGCACAGATCACATCCATTGACAAAGCCATCAAAGCAGTGACGTATCACAACATGAAGATTGAAGAAACTTCCAGGGGAATTGAAGTCGTGATCGTGTTCGATGTGTGACCTCACCCGTCCCCTCTGCGCCTGCGGATAGGAGTGAAAATGAATATCGAGAATTTAATCCAGATCAGTGCAACCGAATGGGAGATCCCCACTTATATTCGCCCTGACATGCGTGTGCCCGTCAGGCTGTTCGCCACGCGTGAATTGCTTGAACAGATCATCGACGACAAATCACTGGAACAGGCCGTCAACGCCGCAACCTTGCCCGGGTTGGTGGGACACGTGATCGTCATGCCCGACATGCACCAGGGATATGGCTTCCCCATTGGCGGCGTGGCTGCGACCGAATATCCGCATGGCGTCATTTCACCCGGCGCGATCGGCTACGATATCAATTGCGGCGTACGTTTGCTGGCATCGAGCATGAAGTTCGAATCGGTGCGCGGCAATATGGATACACTCGCGACTTTTCTTAACAAGTATTGTCCAAGCGGAGTCGGGAAGGCAGGCGTAATAAAGGTGAACGCGAAGGAACTCGATCAAGTCTTACGCGAGGGATCGCGCTGGGCGCTGAAGAATGGATATGCCAGCGAAGCCGATCTGGCGCGGACCGAGGAGTCTGGTTCTGTGGAAGGAGCCGACCCCGACCGCGTCTCGGAGCGCGCCAAGACGCGCGGGCGTGAGCAGATCGGTTCATTGGGCGCGGGCAATCACTTCATCGAGGTGGATGTTGTCGATCAGATCTTCCATGAAGAAGCTGCAAACACAATGGGGCTTTACCAGGGATGTCTAACTGTGCAGATCCATTGCGGCTCGCGCGGGCTTGGACACCAGGTCTGTACAGACTACGTTCAATCCTTCCAGACCGCTGTCCGCAAATATGGCATCGACCTGCCCGACCGCGAACTGGTCTGCGCGCCGATGGATTCACCGGAAGGTCAGGCATATCTGGCTGCGATGCGCGCCGCGGCCAACTTCGCTTTTGCGAATCGCCAGCTGCTGGCACATTCGGCGCGCCGCGCCTTCGAAGAGACCTTCGCACACAGAACACACAACTGGCATTTACATCAGGTCTATGACATTGCTCATAACATGGGCAAGATCGAGACACACGAGATCAATGGCAAACAAGTGAAAGTCTGTGTGCATCGCAAAGGCGCGACGCGCGCATTCGGTCCAGGCTCGCCGGGTCTGCCGCCGGAATATAAGAAGATCGGTCAGCCCGTCATCATTCCCGGCTCGATGGGAACTGCCTCGTGGGTGCTGGTCGGCACCGAGGATAGCATGACGCGCTCCTTTGGGTCGTCCTGTCATGGCGCGGGACGCCTCATGTCGAGGTCACAAGCCAAGCGAGAAGTGCGGGGAGATGAGTTGAGAAAGGAACTGGAAGAACGCGGCATCAAGGTCCGCGCCGGGTCGATGCCCGGACTGGCAGAAGAGGCGCCCTCCGCTTACAAGGATGTGGACAGGGTCGTGGAAACGGTGAGTGAGGCTGGGATCGCCAGGAAGGTTGCGCGGCTAAAACCAGTAGCAGTGATTAAGGGGTGAGAGAAGTAGACAGGTACACAAGTAAACACGTATTTTACCTGTGTACCTGTCTACCTGTTTACCTATCTACTCCCTCACCCTCTCGATCTTTGCTCCTAAGGCCCGCAGCTTCTTATCCACATCCTGATAGCCGCGTTCGATCTGGCTGATATTGCGGATCGTAGACTTCCCCTTTGCAGCCAGGGCGGCCAACAGCATGGCCATGCCTGCGCGAATATCGGGACTCTCCAAATGCTCTCCATACAATCGATTGGGGCCCTGGATCAAACAACGATAGGGATCGCACAAGATGATCTTTGCGCCCATCCCCACCAGCTTGTCTGTAAAATACATGCGGCCTGAAAACATCCAGTCATGGAACAGCACCGACCCGCTGGCCTGGGTCGCCACCGTGATGGCGATGCTGATCAGATCGGTTGGGAAGGCGGGCCAGACGTTGGTCTTGATCTCAGGGATCGCGCCATCCAGGTCGGGAACGATTGTCAGACTTTGACCGGCAGGAACGACCAGGTCATTTCCATCCACTTGCCAGGTGACTCCCAATCGTTCAAAGACGTGTGCGATCATTCCAAGGTTGTTCACACCCGCATTCTTCACCCGCACGCTTCCATGAGTGACCGCGGCGGCGCCGACAAAACTAATGACTTCCAGATAATCAGGTCCAATCGTAAATTCCCCGCCGTGTAATCGATCCACCCCATGGATGTGAAGCGTATTCGAACCGATCTCTTCGATCTGTGCGCCCAGTGAATTGAGAAAATAACACAGCTCCTGCACATGCGGTTCGGAGGCTGCGTTACGAATGACTGTATCCCCTTTGGCAGTGACTGCGGCCATGATGGCATTCTCTGTTGCGGTCACACTGGCCTCATCCATCAGGAAATCCACGCCGCGTAAATTGTCTGCCTGAAAGGTGAAGCCGCGTTCATATTTCACATCCACGCCCAACGCGCGCAAAGCCAGGATATGTGTATCCAAACGCCGGCGGCCGATCACATCCCCTCCGGGCGGCGGTAATTTGAATTCACCGATCCGCGCGGCCAGCGGCCCGGCGATCAAAATCGAGGCGCGTATGCGGCGGCAGAGGTCCGGGTTCAGGTCGGCAAGCCGCAGGTCGCGCGCGGTGACGCGCCACGCGGTGGCATCCAGGTCCTCGATCTGCACGCCGAGGCTTTCGATCAGTTTTCGCATCACGTGCATATCCTGGATCTGCGGGATGTTGCGCAGGACGATGGGTTCATTTGTGAGTAAGGCCGCAGCCAACAGAGGCAATGCGGCATTTTTGTTTCCAGCCGGGGTTACTTCTCCGCTTAGTGGCACCCCACCTTCAATAATGAATTTTTCCATGTTCATCTCCAGGGGAATCTCGCCGCGATTGTAAGACAATTCACGTGCTTCGGCAAGCACATTACAATTGCCCTACATGCCATTGCCATTGAATTTTGGTCTTTGCTTTAGACTATAATGGTAAAAATGGATATTACCATCCTCGTTCCTCTCATTCTCGGCTGGTTAGCCGGGCTTTTCATCAATTATGTTTCGGACGTGCTTCCTTTTACACGCCGTTTCAGCCAGCCTGCCTGCACCGAGTGCCAGACTCCTTTTTCGTGGGCAGATTATTTGACTTTCCGCCCATGCCAGCATTGCGGGAAGAGACGGAGTCTGCGGACATGGCTGGTACAGATTTTGACAGTCGCCGCTTTCGCGTACGTCTGGCTATATCCGTCAAAGCAGCTTGGGATTCCCCTCGGCATGATCGTGCTGATCTATTTTGGCATCGTGACCGTGATCGATCTCGAGCATCGCCTGATCCTGCATCCCACCAGCCTGGCCGGTGCCGTGCTTGGACTGATCGTTGGGGTATATATTAACAGTCGGGTTAACGATCAGGGAATTCTCATCGGACTCGGAAAATCGCTGCTTGGCGGATTGATCGGGTTTGGCGTGATGTTCCTGCTTTATCACCTGGGCACGCTCGTGGCACGCTACCGGGCCCGCAGACTGCAAAGCGCCGGGCAGGCCGATGATGAAGAAGAGGCTCTAGGCGGTGGAGATGTCTATCTCGCCGGCGTGCTCGGGTTGATGCTTGGTCTGGACTATATCGGGTATGCATTGGCCTGGGGGATTATCTTCGGAGGAATCGTAAGCTTTCTTTTTATTATTGCCCTTCTGGTGCGACGCCGCTATTCCAATGCGGCGCTGATGACCTTCATTCCCTACGGTCCCTGCTTTATCGTTGCAGCAGCGCTGTTGCTCTTCCATTCGTGATTACAAAAATGTCGGTTATTTTAGTACGAATGTCTTATTGGATGGAACCCCCTGGATATTAAACTAAGACTAGGATTACCAGGAATCAGGAATTTTGCTATGAAATCAATTAAATTCAATCCCCAAAAGAACACCGCGCAGGCAATGGTTGAGTTTGCCATTGCGTTGCCTATTTTGCTCCTGCTGCTCTACGGGTTACTGGAAGCAGGACGGCTGCTCTTCATGTATTCCACCGTTGTGACTGCCAGCCGTCAGGCGGCCCGTTATGGCGCCACGAGCGGTGGGGGAACCGGAGGCGCGCCGCGCTACCAGGATTGCCAGGGCATACGTGATTCCGCCAACAGGGTGGATTACTTGAATGCCTTCACTGACGCCAATATCCAAATCGAATATGACGAGGGTTTGGACAATTCCGGTAACCCAATTGCTGTCACAGGCTTTGACGGCGTCTGCGATGGAGCTACAGATGGTGGCGTTAATCCTTCTGCCAATAATACCACTCGCATCGTTGTGACGATAACAGGTCATTTTACGCCGCTCGTCAGGCTGGTCCCCTTCGGTGACCGTCCGATTGAAGCGACGAGCGCACGCACGATCCTGAGGAGCATAACCATAGCTGCACCGTCTGCCGGGGCCGACACAACGAAACTTGAACTTGTGCTAAATCCTCACCGAGTAACCCCCCCGTCCGACCCCGTCCTTGGACCTCATTCCAATGTGGGCGAATTGGTTGTTGCTACGGCCACTGTAACAAACACAACCGGCACAACGGTACCTACAGGCTCGGTAACTTTCATTGTTAGAGATATCAGCACCAGCACGGAAGTTGCCAGATGCGATAATGTCGGTCTTAACAGCAGCGGTATAGCCGCTTGCAATATCACCTTTAACAACCCGGGCACCTACAATGTCCACGCCGAGTACACACCCACCAGTGCCAGCCTGTTCTCGCCCAGTTCGGATGATGAACAGCAGGTTGTCGGCCAGGCAACACCTACCGTAACAATTGAAGATGACCCTGACCCATCCGTTGTCAACAACGCTGTTAGTATCCGTGTCATAGTGGATGGCGCTCCTGGTCTCATACCAACTGGCACAGTAAATATCACAAGTGCAGCGGGCAATTGCACGGCGGTTCCCCTGATTGCGGGTGTAGCCACCTGCCCTGTGACATATACCAGCGTGGGCACAACAAACATCTCTGCTGTGTACAGCGGTGATAGCCGATACATTAGCGAGGATGATTCAACGTCTCATGAGGTCCTGGCAACCGCTCCCACCGCAGGTCCTCCAACAGTGGGGCCAACCTCAGCACCCCCTACGGCCGGGCCGACTGCTCTTCCCACCCCTGTCAGCAACTGTAACACGATCAGGGATATGATCCCCAATAATCCCATTAAGACTCCATCGAATACAATGACCCTGGATATTCCCAACCCGAACGGATATCCGGTCACAATGGGCAGTATTTATGTGGCCTGGAACTACAGTGGTGGACACAGCGCCTCGAACTCAAATCTGAAGTTAATGAGTGTTTCGCTCGGCACAACCACAATCTGGCAATCAACTACAGGTCTGCATCAACCCTATTACACGATTTCATCATTTTCCAATCCGCCGATTATTCCAGCCAATCAAACAACCAAACTCACTTTCACATTCGACCAGACTTATGACAAAGAATCAGGCGAAGCGATCCAAATCCAGTTCTCCACACCCGGCTGTGAATCGTATCCGGTTCTTGTGCCAAAAGGCGCGTCGACTCCGGTCCCACCGCCAAATCTGAAGGTTCAGGTGATCTCGGGCGGTACGGACAATAATCAGCAAACTCAATTCCGCTATCAGGTGCAAAATATCGGTTCGAGCGCGGCCTCGAATATCGCTGTGCGGATTTACTTCACATTGGATGGTTCTAATGCCGCATCCAGTTATGTGCTGGAGAAGTACTGGGATCAATCAGGAGTGGCCACTGTGAGCGGTCCCACACTGGCTTCGGGCAGCATCTATTACTTCACGATCAGTTATGGAAGTACGTCGCTGGCGGCGGGCAGTTTATGGGAATTCCAGACCAGCTTACATTTGAGCAGTTGGGCCTCGACATTCAGCAGCACCAATGACTGGTGGCATACCACTGGCGCGCTGCCCAGTAGTTATACCGACTGGCCGACAATTCCAGCCTATGCCAACACATCCGTTGTATGGGGCAGCCCGCCCTAAAGTAGGGTACAGGAGAACACACCTATGAAGAAACATTTCTTGCTGCCCAAATCGGCGAAGGGACAAAGCCTGGTTGAATTGGCGATAAGCCTGGTCATCCTGTTAATTATTCTGGCGGGCGCGGTTGAGTTTGGTATCATTTTCTTCCAGTACGTGCAGCTGCGCGATGCTGCCCAGGAAGGCGCGCTATATGGTTCGATCTACCCGCCCAGCAGCGCGGCCGACACGGCCGCAATCAACGCGATCATAAAGAGAACAAAAGATTCCTCGTCAACCCCCATAGATCTGGCAAATGATCCGGGGGTAGTTGTACAGGTCGATGTTACAGATGGAATATACTGTGAAGGCGGCTCTCTGCGGGTCAGAGTTTCGTATCCTCATGATGTGATCATGCCTTTTATGTCAACCTGGTTGGGGCCAGGAAGGACTTTAAATGCAGAGGTTATAGACACAATCCTGACACCTGTCTGTCCGTAAGCAGGAAAGAAAATAAACATCAAGTTTCCGTATGAGGGTGCCGAATGAATCGTTCGGCACTTTCTTTTTGCTAAAAAACCATTTTCTAAAACAAGCAGGATGGATCTATATATCAAGCAAGGTAAGCTTCGGTTTACCGACGGTGAAATCAGGTATAATCCCGCTTACAGATTTTTCGTTTAAGGAGGTGAATCGACAATTTGTCCTGGGAAAGATAGCGCATGGCCCTGAGCACAGGCACAGGGTGACGAGGATAAGGGTTCTCCATTGCAGAAATGGAGCCAACTCTGCCGGGTCTCGACGGAACGTCTCGACCATCGGCAGGGGAAAATCGACAGATCAGCGGAAGCCCTTCGGGTGCGCCATCACCCGTTTCTCTTTCCCTC
>DASTJG010000408.1:0-5146 GCA_035716785.1 Anaerolineales bacterium | reverse complement strand
TACCTGACGCTCGATCGCTCCTCACCGACACTCTCCGCAGGAGAAGCACAGCGCCTGCGACTGGCGGCCCTGCTCGGCTCCGGCCTGACTGGCGTACTGTACGTGCTGGATGAGCCAACCATCGGTTTGCATCCGCGCGATACCGGACGATTGATCAACGTCCTGCGGCAATTACGTGACCAGGACAATACCGTGCTTGTGATCGAGCATGACATCGATATGCTGCACGCCGCCGATTTCATTGTGGACGTGGGTCCTGGTGCCGGGCGGAACGGTGGCACGATCGTCGTGGCTGGAGATCCCAAGACGGTGGCTGCCTGCCAAGAGTCGGTCACGGGCGGGTACCTCTCCGGGCGACTTAGCTTCCCGAGTCCGCGCTCCCGTCCCCTCAACGGGCATTCTCTCATCATCGAGGGGGCGCGGGCGCACAACTTGAAGAACATCAGCGCCCGCATCCCGCTCGGACTGCTGGTCGCTGTGACGGGTCCCTCCGGCTCCGGCAAATCCTCTCTGCTGTTCGACATCCTCGACCGGGCCGCCCGCCAGCGTTTCAACAATGCCTCGGAGGAACCCGGCGAACACGATGGGATCATCGGCTGGGAACATATCGACCGCATCGTCACCATCGACCAGAGCGCGATCGGCCGTTCGTCACGCTCCAACGCCGCCACCTATACTGACATTTTCACGCCGATCCGTGAAGCCTTTGCCGCTTCAGGGGATGCGAAGCGTCTGAAATTGCAGCCGCGTCATTTTTCGTTCAACGTGCCCGGAGGGCGCTGCGAACGCTGTCAGGGGGCGGGCACCCTGCTGGTCGAAATGCACTTCCTGCCCGACGCGGAAGTGCGCTGCCCGGTCTGTCACGGACGGCGCTTCAAACGCGAAGTCTTGAGTGTGAAGTACAAGAGTTATGACATTTCACAGGTTCTGGATATGACCATCGAAGAGGCACTGCAGTTATTCCAGGATATCCCCAATGCAGCTTCGCGTTTGAGTGTCATGGTGGACGTCGGGCTGGGATATCTCCAGCTTGGACAGCCCGCCAATACGTTTTCCGGCGGCGAGGCCCAACGCATCAAATTGGCCAAAGAGCTGGGTCGGCGCGGCTCCGGGCATACCCTTTACCTGCTCGATGAGCCGACAACCGGGCTCCACATCGACGACGCCACCCGGCTGCTGGACGTTCTCCAGCGCCTGGTGGATGCAGACAACTCGGTGGTGGTGATCGAGCATAACCTGGACGTCATCCGTTCTGCGGACTGGATCATCGACCTCGGCCCACAGGGCGGCGCCGCCGGAGGTGAGATCGTTGCCGAAGGCACGCCTGAGCAGGTGGCACAGACGCCAGGGTCAGCTACGGGAGCATTTTTAGCAAAGAGATGAAGTAACGAAAAGTCCTCGTGGACCGATATCCACGAGGACTTTTTATCTTACAGATTTCTTTAGTGATGAGTCTCCTGCTCGCGAACATACTTTTCAGGGTTTTTATCAAACTCTTCCTTGCAGTCAAGCGAGCAGAAGTAATAGGTTTGACCTTGATATTCTGACCTGGCTTGCGCCGTTTCGTACGTGATTTCCATGCCACAAACAGAATCCTTGAACGTTTCGTGCATATATCTCTCCTTTCGCGTTCTGCCTTGATTAACGTTTCCATTCAGAAGCTGTTACCCTGCCTGGAATTCTACGCGAATAAGGAGATGTAGTGCTTAGAACACTTTATGCTTTTGGAGAGTCTCCATACAAACCGTTTTTTTCTTTCCTGCCAGGTGACTCAGACGCGGAGGCTCGAAGATGAGCTGCTTGATCTTCCGCAGAGGATAGACCACGCATTCGAAGCCAGGCTTGAGGTCTTCATAGGCTACCAGGCAGACCCAGGCCTCGGGCATGGAGAGGATCGGGTCGCGGCGTTCCGGTGAATCCTGGAACGTCCACGAAAGGCCGTAGCGATTGGCAGCGGAACGTCGCTGTGTTTTGACTGCCACTTCCAGCGCATTGATCTTTAAATCTGCTGCCCAGGATTTTTGCTTCCCCGAGTAAATTGTGTAGTCCGGTCCATCCACCGTACAATTGCGCGCTTCGAAAACCAGCCGCACCGCTTCCTCGCCCAGTTTGCTGACGAAGTGATCGTCATGGATCTTTTTCTTCTGTGTCTGGTTACTGTCACGATAGTTGACAGTCTCTGTTACAGCCTCGGCGAACGCTTTCGCCCGCTCCACGGCTTCGGGAGAAAGTTGGATGATCTGCGGGGTTCGAAATGTGGACATTGGAAAACTACTGTGCGCGTCTCATCGTGTAGAGATAGATCAGCACACCTCCAACGATCAACGACGGCAGGACGATCAGCCCTGCTTCCGGACCAAACGCGCCGCCTGTCCAAAGTTCGGGACCGCGGAGAGTGATCCTCGTCAGCGCGTACGCAGTTGTTCCTGAGACGGGAAACCCAAATACAACACCCTGGAAGAAATTCCAGCCGATATGTATGCCAATAGGAAGCCAAAGCTGTTTGGTGCGGATGTAGGCATACGCGAGATAGATCCCGGCGAAGAAAATCCCTAACGTGCTCGCCCAGGTTGCACCCGGGTTAAAAACGTGAAGAACACCAAACACAGCCGAGGAAAGGACCACACCCCAGAATAAGTTGGTCCCGCTGGCGAGGGTCTGGAGATGATATCCCCGCGAGAGCAGTTCCTCCTGCCAGCCCACAAAAATGTAGACCACGAAAAATGTCAGGACGCCGGTGATGATCACACTGGTCGGATCAACTTCCCAGGCAAAGCCTTCAACCGTCAGCCAGCCGAAACCGAGCATGACGGCAAAGATGAATCCCATTTGCACGAGCGTGATGCCAATCCCAGCAAGGATGTCAGGCAGAGTTTGTTTACTGAGCTGCACTCCCAGGCTTGAAAAAGAGCGCCTGTCCAGCCAGCGGCGGGCGATATAAACGGAACCTGTAAAAGCAAGAAAGAGAATAAGCGTTCCCACCAGTTCCGAATTTAGTGCTTCTGACGGAACTCCGAGAAGAAGGGGAACAAGACCGGCAACGATTCCAATCACAACGAGCAGAATGGTCTGGATCAGGAGCCGCCAGCCAGCGCGCAGACGCGGCTCCTCGGGAGAAAGAAAGATGCGCGCCGGAATGGAACGTTCCTGTTTTGGTTGAATTTCAGACATGTGAAAAATTCCTTTCAGGAGGATTGTACTCTTCCGGACAATTATGGGATGCGATAGATCGAATAGATCTTGTCTGGAGTCTGCCTGACCAATTGCAACATCTCCAGGGTTTCACGCAGCGCCTCACGCCGGGCAGGAGTCAATTGACTGTTGGGATCGTCCGCGCCCATGCTCACGCCTCTTTCGTAAACGAGGATGTGGGTATAGCCTTTGTTCTTCCATTGCCGGATGATCTCTACAGGAGTTTCGTAAAGATAGAGGTCATGCGAGAAGTTGTAGTTGATGGGGTCAGGCTGGACGCGACGCGGCAAACTGTAGGAGCGCGGCTCGAACAGACTGTATACACTGGCATCCGCCGGTAATTCTGTCATGAGCTGCATCAACGCCGCATACGATGGATTGATCCTGGTAATGTAGCCTGTGCGGCTTTGCGCTCCAAGCGCAACTGTCAGTGGATTGCGCGACAGGACGAACACCGTGTTGTCGAAGACTGTCAACAGGACGACCGCTGCGATGATCACATTCGAGAAAAAGCTGATCTTAAACCTCGACGAGTCGAGCCCTTTCAGCGCATCCCAGCCGAGGGCAGCGGGGATGGCAAAGGGAATCAGGGCAGGCAAAAGCAGACGCGCCTGCCACAGGTGGGAGGAGTTGATCACACCGAAGGTCCAGGCCGCAATGCTGATCGCAGAGAAAAGTCCGATCGCTTGCAGGGACAGCCCACGGTCCGCGTCTTGACGCGCCTGTGAGAAAAGAATCCACAGCGCCAGCGGAGCCAGGACCAGGAAGAGCGGACCGAGCCTTCCATCGAAAAAGTTCTGGTCACGATGTCCCAGCGTCACATTCAGGGGAAGCAAAAAGATTTGGAGGATGTCCCAGCCGATCCCCGTCCCGGGACCTGCGTACCACTCGTCCCGGAAGGCATCCCAGTAACGCCCGCCAAATGCAAAGGGATAGAACGGATTCCCCATGAAGATGGCGTTGCGGGCAAACCAGGGCAGCGCAACGATCAACGCGATCAGCCCGAACTGAGCGGCGTGACCGAGCGCCTGTGAGAATGATCTTCTGCGCCAGAAAAGGACCAGCAATCCGATCGTCAGGGGGACGGTAAAGGAGGTGTACTTGACGGCCATGGCCAGTCCGGCCATCACTCCTGACACACGCAGCCAGGCAGCTGAATTCGTCGATCCGTAAAATGTCAGTGCATAGAGGGCAGCCAGGACATAGAAAATCAACGCCATGTCTGCATATGCCCAGGATGCCAGCATGGGCAGGGATGGAACTGCCGCAAACAGCAGCAATGCTTTGCGCCCGATCTCGACGTCCCACACTTTGACAGTCCAGCGCCACAGCAAAAGCGCCGAAAGCACCCCCCAGGCAAAATGCATCATTTGTGCGGCGCGTTCGCTTCCCAGCGCGAGCGCCCAGAGATAAAGGTTTTCTGTGAGGTTGGGAAACCAGAAATGAGGAACATCCACCGGCTGCAATCCACCATCCTGTAAAACTCTTGCAGGCTGGGCGAGATGGTAAAGCAAGGCATCGAAGGCTTCGAACTGAGGGACAAGGGTCAGCAGGAAGGAAGAAAGGAGAAGGAGAATGAGGATGACTTTCGTGAAGAGATTGTATTGGCTAAAGGAAAGATTCCAATGGGAAGCAAAAGCCGAGAGATCAGTACGAAGTTTCCCCAAATCTGTCCTGAAAATGAAAAATATTGTCAAACCGATCAGAACGAGAACAAAGACAGGCGTGCGCGCGAATTGGATGGCTGAGAGCGCCAGGCCGAGCAACCCCAATGCCCCCAGTCCGATGCCGGTCCCCAGCAGGAACCGATCCGTTTCATCCGTGGCTTCCTGTCCCAGCCAAAATAAGATCCTCGTCCCGAGACCATACGCGTTGAAAAGGAGAAGCGCGGCAGTGACCAGGGTCCATAAGGTATCCACCAGCCCTGAAAATGTTCTCAACAAGCCTGGCTTCT
>DASTJG010000407.1:0-3343 GCA_035716785.1 Anaerolineales bacterium | reverse complement strand
CAAGGGCGTTCCATTTCGAGAGGCGCATGCGATGACGGGGAAAGCCGTCCGCGCGGCGGGGGAGGAAAACGTGTCGCTCGAGAAGATGCTCCTCGAAGCGTATCAGGCGATCGGTCCCTTTGAAGCGGATGTGTATCAAGTCTTCGATGCGATGCGCTCCATCCAAAAGAGGAATGCGATTGGAGGCACGAGTCTTCAATCCGTCAAAAATCAAATTCAAGGAATCAAAGGAGAATAAGCATGTCTACTGTATCTTGTCCTGAATGTGCCGCAGAAATCACCCTGGTCGAAGGAACGGAAGTCGGAGAGATTCTTGTGTGCCCCGATTGTGGGGTCGACCTGGAGGTCACCTCCCTGGAGCCAGCCAAGGTGCAGCCGGCGCCCAGGGAAGAGGAAGATTGGGGGGAGTAGGGGTGGGGCCACCCCGCCTCTACGGAGGACATTATGCAAAGAAGATTGAAAATAGGTGTCTTATTTTCCCGCGTGCGCGTCGAGGAGAAATGGATCTTCGGCGCGCTGGAGAAGCGCGGCATTGATTACGACCGCCTCGATGACCGCATTATCCATTTCGATTTGAACGATCCTGTGCCTTGGCAGCAGTATGACGCGGTGCTGGAGCGGAGTATCAGCTACAACAGCGGCTTATATGCATTGCGCCTGTTGAATGCCTTCGGCGTGCCGACCGTGAATATTGCCTCGGTCGCCGAGATCTGTGGCGACAAGTTGATGACAAGCGCGGCCCTGGCGCGTGACGGAGTCCCGCAACCGCATAACGCGACAGCCTTCACGCCGGAAGCCGCTCTGGAAGCGATCGAGGCGTTCGGTTACCCGGTCGTGTTGAAGCCCGTCGTTGGCTCGTGGGGCCGGCTACTGGCGAAGATCAACGATCGCGATGCGGCCGAAGCCGTGCTCGAGCACAAGTCCACGCTGGGTTCCGTGCAACATTCGGTCTTCTATATTCAGGAATACATCGAGAAGCCGGGACGCGACATCCGCGCCATCGTGATTGGCGACTGCGTGTTGACCGCGATGTATCGCAAGTCGGACCACTGGATCACGAACACGGCGCGTGGCGGCGAAGGCGAGCTGTGTCCCATCACGCCCGAGATTGAAGACCTGTGTCTGCGCGCTGCAAGCTCTGTTGGTGGAGGCGTGCTGGCGGTAGATCTGGTCGAGCATCCCGAAAAAGGATTGGTGGTCAACGAGATCAATCACACGATGGAATTCCACACTATGCAGCCGTTGAGCGGGATCGATATTGCGGGCGAGATCGTGGACTACGCGGTCAGCGTGGCAAGAGAAAGAGTTTAACTATGAAGTACACAAAGAGAACATCCCTTTGTGTTTCGTTTTGAGGAGCAATCATGACAAGCGTTTCGATCATCGGCGGCTCTGGTTATGGAGGCGGGGAATTATTGCGATTATTGCTAACGCATCCGTGTGTGGACGTGAAGCAGGTGACCTCGCGTTCGCATCTGGGTGAATATGTGTACCAGGTCCATCCGAACCTGCGCAAGCGGACTCAGCTCAAGTTCAGCAATCCGAGCGCCCTGGAGCCTGTGGATATTCTTTTCCTTGCCCAGCCGCACGGACAGGCTCAACATCACATCGAAGAGTATGCGGGGCTTGCGCCGAAGATCATCGATCTGGCAGCAGATTTCCGCCTGCGGGATGCCGCGTTCTATGAGCAATGGTACGGTGAGAAACATGCCGCGCCGGAGTGGCTGGGCAAATTTGTGTACGGACTCCCGGAGCTCCATCGCGCAGAACTGGGGACCGCAGATTACGTCAGTGGAGTGGGCTGCAACGCCACAGCAAGCAACCTGGCGCTGCTGCCGCTGGTCAGGGCAGATCTGCTGGACACCTCCGGGCCCATTTACGTTGAGATCAAAGTGGGGTCGTCAGAATCCGGAGCGGAAGGCAACGCAGGCTCCCATCATGCCGAACGGGCAAACGTGATCCGGACCTTCTCACCCTTTGGACACCGCCATACCGCAGAGGTAATCCAGGAGATGGGCGTGAGGGATGTTTCCCTTACCATGACTGCTGTGGACCTGGTGCGCGGCGTGCTGGCAACGGCGCATGCAAAGGTCAGGCCGGGCGTGGGGACAAAAGACCTGTGGAAAGCCTACCGCGCAGTCGCGAACGAAAATCCATTTGTGCGGGTTGTGAAGGAACAACGCGGAATTTATCGCGTTCCCGAGCCAAAGATCCTGGCTGGCTCGAACTACGCCGACCTGGGTTTTGAGCTGGATGAAACCAGCGGTCATATTGTCGCGATGTGCGCGATCGACAACCTCATGAAGGGCGCAGCTGGTTCGGCAGTGCAATGTATGAATCTGATGATGCGCTGGGAGGAAACGCTTGGGCTGGAATTTATGGGTTTGCATCCGATTTAGGAAGAGGATAGAAGAAAGAGGAAAGCAGAAAGCTGAGCGATTCTTTCCTCTTTCCTTGATACGGAGAAATCAATGACACAATCAATCATAGTGGTTAAGTTGGGTGGCACGGATGGTGTGGATTTTTCTGCCATCTGTCAGGATGCTGCTGCGTTACTAAACCAGGGTAAGCAGCTTGTCTTTGTGCATGGCGGCTCGGCGGAGGCGAATTCACTGGGCGAAGCGTTGGGTACGCCGCCAAAAATGATCACCTCGCCTTCGGGATACACGTCACGCTACACGGATAGAAGAACACTGGAAATCTTTCTCATGGCGGTGAACGGTAAGGTCAATTCCTTATTGACCGAGCAATTACAGATGCTCGGAGTCAACGCCTTTGGCTTGTGCGGACTGGACGGGAGACTGATCCAAGCTACGCGCAAGGATGCGATTCAAAGTATCGACGCAGAGCGTGGCAAGCGCAAGATGATTCGCGATGATTACACAGGGAAAATTGAAGCAGTTAATCATGAGTTGTTGCTGGTGTTGCTCAATGCCGGCTACCTGCCTGTGATCGCGCCGGTCGCGGTCAGTGAAAAAGGGGAGGCGCTCAACGTGGATGCAGACCGCGCCGCCGCCACGGTGGCGTCCGCACTTCAGGCGGAGACATTGATCTTGTTGACAGCGGTGCCGGGGCTGATGCAGAATTTCCCGGACGAGTCAACGCTCATCCGGCAGCTGCCGCAGAGTCAACTCGCGGCGGCGAGCGAGTCGGCGCAGGGTCGGATGAAGAAGAAAGTCCTGGGTGCGGAAGAGGCGTTGAAGGGCGGTGTGAGTCGCGTTATCATTGCAGATGGAAGAATCCAAAATCCAATTTCCAATGCTTTGTCAGGAAACGGAACGGTCCTTCAATGAACGCCCGCGAAATTATTGAAATTGAAAACAAATTCACTTCAGGGACGTAT
>DASTJG010000406.1:0-12178 GCA_035716785.1 Anaerolineales bacterium | reverse complement strand
GGTGTGGGGCTCGGACAGGCTGACACGAAATTAACAGGTTTGCCCTTCGCTCCAACGGATAGTATTTTCGCCGTTGTGGCAGAGGAACTGGGATTGTTCGGTTCCATGTTGTTGATGGCGTTGTACGCGGCTCTGGTCTGGCGCGGACTGGTCATTGCCCGCAGCGCGCCCGACATGCTCGGCACCCTGCTGGCTTCGAGCATGACGTTCTGGATCGGTATGGAGGCGCTCATCAACATGGCTGTGATGGTCGGGCTGATGCCGTTTGCCGGGAACGCGCTGCCGTTTATCAGCGCCGGCGGCTCGAACCTGCTGTCCACGCTGTGTGCGATCGGGATTATGTTGAATATCTCTCGTCAAAGCGGCGAGAATACAAAGATAGAAGAAAATAGCTGGAGGTCATTCGGTGCGGTTATTGATTTGCGCCGGGGGGACGGGCGGCGGGGTGTATCCCGCGCTCGCCGTGCACGGCGCACTAACGGCTAAGGTCCCCGCCGTGGAAACGCTGTGGGTGGGCGGTGAAGGCGGCATGGAGGAATCCCTGGTGAAACGTCAGGGAATCCCTTTCCGCTCTGTTCCCGCGGCAGGTGTGCATGGCGTGAACCTGATGGCTCTGCCGGGCAACCTCGTCCAAATTGGTCGTGGTATCCTGGCCGCACGCAGCATCCTGAATGACTTCCAGCCCGACGTACTCCTCTTTACGGGAGGCTATGTGGCCGTGCCTGTGGCTTTGGCAGGACATTCCATTCCGTCCCTGCTTTACGTGCCGGATATCGAGCCGGGCATGGCGTTGAAATCGCTGGCCCGTTTTGCAGATGTGATCGCGGTGACAACCGAACAATCGCAGCAGTTCTTTAATAAACGAGTGTATGAGACCGGATATCCACTTCGCCCGGACCTCGCGCTCTGGGACCGTCAAACGGCCAACCAGCACCTGGGCATCTCTGGCGAGCGGCCGGTCCTCCTGGTATCCGGCGGGAGTAAGGGCGCGCGTTCGATCAATCTGGCGGTGTGGAATCACCTGCTGGCCTTGCTTGCAAAGGTCGAAGTCGTTCACATCTCCGGTGAGGCGGATTGGCAGAACGCCAGGATCATGCGCGAGCAGTTACCTGCTGAACTGGCTGCCCGTTATCACGTTATGCCCTACCTGCATGAGATGGGTGCAGCATTGGCTTCTGCTGACCTGATCCTCTCACGTGCCGGTGCCAGCACGCTGGGTGAGTATCCACTCTTTGGTTTGCCTGCCATTCTCGTGCCTTATCCACATGCCTGGCGTTACCAGAAAGTGAACGCAGATTACCTGACGCGCCGCGGTGCTGCAATTACCCTGGAGGACCATCGCCTCAACAACGAACTGCCGGTCACGTTGAATATCCTGCTGGAAAACCCGAACAAGTTGAAAGCCATGCGCGCCTCCATGTTCGAACTATCCCATCCACGCGCTGCAGAGAAGATCGCCAGTGTGTTGATCCAACTGGCGGGAGAATAACACTATGATGAGCGTTGTCTATCTTTTCTGGATGTACGTAATTATCTTTGGCATCATTGGCTGGATGCGCGGCTGGGCGAAAGAGTTACTTGTTGCTTTCAGTGTGATCCTGGCACTGGCGCTCAACCACGTGATCCGCAGATACATTCCGCTGGCGCAGGGCCTGCCTGAGACCGACCTCTCCCTCTTCTGGGTGCGGACGATCATCCTGCTGGTGCTGGTGTACTTTGGTTATCAGACCGTGATCAGCATTCCACACCTGGCCTCGCGCGCGGTGCGCGAACGATTGCAGGACACTTTGTTTGGCGCGATCCTGGGCGCGATCAACGGTTATCTGGTTTCCGGGACATTGTTGTTCTACATGCACGTTGCGGATTATCCGTTCCAGAATGTGATCTCCAAGCCGGTCGATCCGGTTCTGCTGCAAAAGGTCAACCAGATGATGCTGTACATGCCCCCGCAATTGCTGGGCGAGCCCGGCATTTACTTTGCCATCATCATTGCATTTGTCTTCGTGCTTGTGGTGTATATCTAGAATTATGGAGTACGGAAGCAAAAGGAACCTATGACACACGTTCATTTCATCGGCATTGGGGGCAGCGGTCTCTCCGCCATCGCCCGCCTCCTGCTGGAGAGCGGATACGCGGTGAGTGGATCTGACCGCGCCCTGACGCCCTTTGCCGAAGAAGTGCGCAAGGCTGGCGCGACGGTGTACATCGGTCATCATCCGCGCAACCTGGAGGGAGCAGACTGGGTCGTGCGATCCGCGGCGATCCCGGAAGATAACCCTGAAGTGGATGGCGCGAAGCGCGCGGGCATCCCCGTGTACAAGCGCGCGGATTTCCTTGGACGCCTGATGGAAGACAAGATCGGGATCGCGATTGCAGGCACACATGGAAAGACGACCACCACCGCCATGACTGCCTGGGTACTCTCCCAGCTCGGCCACGACCCCTCGTTCATCATCGGTGGTGTGGTGAATAACATGGGCGTCAACGCGCACGCGGGCAAAGGCAAGACGTTTGTGATCGAAGCAGATGAATACGACAACATGTTCCTGGGGTTGAAGCCGCAGATCGCCGTGGTGACGAGCCTCGAACACGATCACCCGGACTTCTTCCCGACACTGGAAGCCATGTTCCAGTCCTTTGAAAAGTTCGTGAACCTTCTGCCAGATGATGGAACGCTGATCGTATGTGCAGAAGACCCGGGTGCGGCTGCCCTGTTATCGCATGCGCGCAGGGATGGCAGAGACTTCGTTTCCTATGGCGTGCAAAACGAGATGACCATTAACACGCCCATGTGGGTGCAGGCTCGTAACCTCAAGTCGAACGATCGCGGCGGCTTTGATTTTACAGTTACGACCAATATGAACAGTAAGACGTCCACATCCATTAAGGTTTCCCTGCAGGTGCCGGGCCAGCATAACGTCCGCAATGCGCTGGCTGTTCTGGCGATCGCGGGTGTGTTGGGCCTTTCACGCAGAAGAGCCGCACAGGCTCTGGGCGAGTTCACCGGCACGGGTCGCCGGTTCGAATTGCGCGGCGAAGTGAATGGCATTCGCATCTTCGATGATTATGCCCATCATCCCACGGAGATCAAGGCAACGCTCTCGGGCGCGCGGGCTCGTTTCCCGGAGGCGCGTATCTGGGCGGTCTGGCAGCCCCATACCTACTCGCGCACCAAGACCCTCTTCCTCGATTTTGCACGGGCCTTCAAGGATGCAAATGAAGTTGTTGTCACAGAAGTCTATGCTGCCCGCGAGCCTCAGGAGACTTTCACCTCGGCAGAGATCGTTAGCGCCATGCCGCATCTCTCCGCGCACTATATCCGAACTCTGCCCGAAGTGACGGAACACCTGCTCCGGGAACTTCGACCGGGCGATGTCGTTCTCGTGCTTTCCGCTGGTGATGCCGACCAGGTCAGCACGGATGTATTGAAAGGATTACAGGAGAAAGGTAAATGAATATGAACAAGCCAAGGATCCGCACCTATGGTTCTGAAGCCCTGTCCCTGCTTACACTGCGAATCGTGTTGATCGATGCCAGGAGGGATGTGCCTCCAAGTGTGTCGAAAAATGATATGAACGAAGAGCTTGCCGCGAAATTGATCAGAAGGATGAAAAGCCAATATAAAAAGTATCTTCGCCTTATTGCTTGAACGGACCTGCTGGAAGTTTGGAGAAATGGTGAAAGACATGCCTGATGAAAAGAAGAAAGATCTGCGTCATCCTGAGACCTTCTTCCTGCCGCCATTGAGAATGATCCTCTCTTTCTTTGACAAGGAGTCCCGTCAACGCGAGAAAAAGCTCGCCCTGAGCAAGGTCGAAGGGAAGCAGGATGCTGAAAAACAGGAAGAGACCGTTGGCAAGAACGTTGAGAGGCTGATCGAGAAGTTACGTGAAAAAAAAGAGTAAAGCAAAGATGGTTGTCCTGACCCGCCCAATGGATGCCTTATACGCCAGACTCGGCGACAAGGTCAAAGAGAATGTTTCTCTTGCGCCGTATACCTCCGCGCGCATTGGTGGACCCGCAGATGTGCTCGTCACAGCCGAAACTGCTGATGAGCTGGCACGCATCATCAAGTTGTTGCATAAACTTGAAATGGATTACCTGATGCTCGGCGGCGGCTCCAATGTATTGGTCAGCGATCGCGGTGTGCGCGGTGTCGTCGTGCTGAACCGGGCGAAGGGTGTCCGTTTCCATAGCGGTGACCAGCCCTCGGTCACGGCCGAATCGGGTGTGATCTTCAGCAACCTCGCCAATCGCTGCGCGGCGAAGGGCCTGGCCGGACTCGAATGGGCCGCGACCATCCCCGGCACGATCGGCGGCGCGGTCTATGGGAATGCCGGTGCCTTCGGTGGCGACATTGCCAGTAATTTGATCTGGACAGAACTGCTCACCGAGAACGGCCGCGAAAAATTTACCCCCGAGCAGATGGGTTACGGTTATCGCACGAGCATCCTGAAGCGTAGCGAACTGGATGCGATTGTCCTGGCAGCCGAGTTGCGCCTGGAGAATTCGACCAAAGAGGAGGTAACGGTCAAGCTCGAGCAGTTCGGCGCGCATCGCAAAGCGACCCAGCCGCCCGGCGCGAGCATGGGTTCGATGTTCAAAAATCCGAACGGCGATTACGCCGGGAAGCTGATCGAAGCCGCGGGTTTGAAAGGCACCCGCATTGGCAATGCCGAGGTCAGCCCGGTGCACGGAAACTTCTTTATCAATCACGGCGCGACCCGGGCAGAGGATGTGCGTGCCTTGATCGAACTGGTGATGAAGAAGGTGAAAGAAACGCAAGGTGTCGATCTGGAACTGGAGATCGAACTGGTTGGTGAGTGGTAGTTGGAGAATGAAGAATAGAGAACGAGGAATGAAGAATAGAGAATAATGATGTCTGAAAAGAAACTTCATGTGGCAGTGTTATTTGGCGGACGCTCCGGTGAGCACGAGGTCTCACTGATGTCGGCGCGTTCTGTGCTGTCTGTGCTCGACCCTGCCAGGTATGAAGTGACTCAGATCGGCATCACGCATGAAGGCAAGTGGCTGAGTGGCAAGGATGTGCTCGGCAAGTTCGAACAAAACAATTTTGTAGACTTGAAACCCTTTGTAATCACTCCCGATCCTTCGCGGGCTACATATAATATCGATGTTTTCTTCCCCGTTCTGCACGGCACATTCGGTGAGGATGGTACGTTGCAAGGCTTGTTCGAGATGGCAAACGTTGCATATGTGGGCGCGGGCGTTGTCGGCTCCTCGGTTGGCATGGACAAAGGTGTCTTCAAGGATGTCATGGTGGCCAATAACATTCCGGTGGTCGATACGATGGTCGTCCTGCGAGCCGAGATCGAAAAAGACATGCAGAGCGTGATCGCGAAGGCTGAACAGATCAGTGATTATCCGTTGTTCACCAAACCAGCCAACCTCGGTTCCTCGGTCGGTGTGACCAAATGCAACAATCGTTCCGACATGCAGGAAGGCTTGATGGAAGCGGCCGCCTTTGACCGTCGTGTGCTCGTCCAGAAAGGCATCCGGAATGCGCGTGAGATCGAAGTCAGCGTGCTCGGCAATGATGACCCGGTCGCCTCGGTCTGTGGCGAAGTATTGCCCAGCCGTGAGTTTTATTCGTACGAATCGAAATACATCGATGGCACCTCCGGGCTGCTCATCCCCGCACCGCTGCCCGAGGAAACGGGCGAATGTATCCGTGACTATGCAGTGCGTGCCTATAAAGCCATCGATTGCGCCGGTATGGCACGCGTCGATTTCTTCGTGGAGAAGGATACGAACAAGGTCCATCTCAATGAGTTGAACACCATCCCTGGCTTTACGACGATCAGCATGTATCCCAAACTCTGGGAAGCCAGCGGATTGCCTTACAACAAACTGGTAGATCGTTTGATCGAACTTGCGATGCAGCGCAAAGCAGAGCGCGACCGCACGTCACACACCTACCGGAGTCAGAAATGAGCGAGAAGAAGGAACTCAGCCGAGCCGACCTCGTTCGTCTGCGCCGCGAAAGGGAGAATTCGCAGCGAAGGGAACGGGCCAAGAAAGATGCCACGCGTCCCGCGCCGACGGTGACGACGCGCGCCAAAAAGGCGGTCGTGCAGCCGAAGGTCAAGCCGACGCGTACGAAGGCTGCTCACAATGTGCGCAGTGCACGCCGCCGCTTCCAGGTCGCGTTGCTGCCCGTGGCGCCGGATGTGAATCTGCGGAGTGTCAGCATCCCGCGTCTGCGTACCGGCCCGCGTTTGTTCTCATTCATTCTTGTTGCTCTGCTGGGTGTTGCTCTTTACCTTGCTTTCAACCTTCCGCTCTTTCGTGTCGTCGAGGCACATGTGACTGGCAATCAGGTCTTGGTCGCGGCAGAGATCAACTCTGCGCTGAACGTTGCAGGACAACCGATCTTCGTACTGGTGCCTGCGACTCTGGAGACCCGGCTGCGCCTCAACTACCCGGAGCTTGTTTCCGTTCATGTGGAGGTTGCTTTACCGAATGTGGTTTCCGTGCAGGTCCTGGAGCGCAAGCCGGTCATCCGCTGGGAACAGGGCGGCGGGTACACCTGGATCTCAGAGGACGGTGTGGCCTTTCGTCCGCGCGGTGAGGTGGCTAGCTTGATCTCGGTCATCGCGCTCTCCGCTCCGCCTACGGATGGGAACGTGTCGCCCGATCCGCTGACGCCGGCCCCCTTTATTTCAGCGGACATGGTGCGGGCGATCCAGGGACTGGGTGGGCATGTTCCACCCGGGATGACGATCTTGTACGATGCAAGTTTTGGGCTTGGCTGGAATGACCCGCGCGGCTGGCGGGTGTATTTCGGGACGAAAGCAACTGATATGGAATTGAAAGTGCGCGTGTATGAGTCGATGGTGAATTCTCTTTCACAGAGAGGCATCCGGCCTGCGTTGATCAATGTGACGTATCCGACCGCGCCATACTACAGAATGAGTGAATGACATGGAAGAAATTGTTGTAGGCATTGACGTTGGCACGACCAAAGTATGTACACTGGTTGGACGAGTGGAGGATGACAAATCCATCCGCATCCTTGGCGTTGGCATCGAACCCTCGGAGGGCATCCGCAAAGGCATGATCGTGGACCTGGCGGCGGCCTCACAGGCGATCACACGCTCGGTTGAGAAGGCGGAATCCACCTCGGGACTTGAGATCACCTCTGCCCTGGTCAGCATGGCGGGCGCGCATGTCTCCTCGGTCAACAGCCGCGGCGCGGTCGCAGTGAACGGCAACATCATCGAGCAATATGATGTGTCCCACGCCCTCGAGCAGGCCCGCGCGGTGGCCATCCCCTATGACCGCGAGATCATTCACGTGATCCAGCGCGGCTTCACCGTGGACGGCCAGGATGGGATCCGCAGCCCGAAAGGCATGCATGGCTATCGTCTCGAAGTGGAAGCGCACATCATCACCGCCTCGGCTGCCAGCAGCGACAACCTGCGCCAATGCGTGGGCGCGGCGGGCGTGGACATCCAGCAGTTCGTGTTGAACCCGCTGGCTTCCGCAGAAGTGGTCCTCACCGACCAGGAACGCCAGATGGGCGTGGCAGTCTGCGATATCGGCGGCGGCACCACCGATCTGGCACTCTACGTCAACGGCGATGTCTGGCACACGATGGTCCTGGCGGTCGGCGGCAATCACATCACGCAGGATATTGCGCATGGACTGCGGCTGTCGTTCCCACAGGCTGAAGAGATCAAGAAGCAGCAGGGCTACGCGCTCCGCACCGGTGTGGGATCCGAAGAATACTTCACGATCCGGCCCTTTGGCGAAGACCAGCCTGTGCAGATCAACCGCCAGGAACTGGCGCACATCATCGAAGCGCGCGTCGCTGAAATGTTCTCGCTTGTCTTACAGGAGATCAAGCGTTCCGGTTACGACGGGCTGCTGCCCGCAGGTATGGTACTGACAGGTGGTACCGCAGCATTGCCTGGCATCAAACGGCTGGCCATGGATGTGCTGGGTATGCCCGTCCGCACAGCGGAGCCGGAGAATTTATCGGGTCTGGTGGATCGCTTGAAGTCACCTGCTTTTTCAACCGGCGTAGGTTTGCTGCGCTGGGCCGTCTCGATGCAGGATCAGGCTGTGAGTGGCGGCGGGCGGCGCCGGAAAGGAGAGAAAGGTGTGGGGCTTGGTTTTGTCAAGAAGTTGATTGGAAGGATTTTGCCGTAACCTGGTTCCAACTGCAATGGGATCGGGATGTCACCGTGGTAATTCTTATTTTTGCTGCGGAATTAATTTGTAAGCATCATCAAATTCTTGTTGATGGAGGAAGATATGGACTCGACCAATAAGCAAGCTGAAGAAAGAGTAGGAAAGGAAGCCTTCGCCCGCATTAAAGTGATCGGTGTGGGTGGCGGCGGATCCAATGCGGTCAACCGCATGATGGATGAAGGGATCAAAGGCGTTGAATTCATTGCCGTGAATACCGACGCTCAGGCCCTGATGTTGTCGAAGGCCCCTACGAAGGTCCGGCTGGGCGACAAGCTCACCCGCGGCCTGGGCGCGGGCGGCAACCCCGAGATCGGTCGCAAAGCCGCCGAGGAATCCGCAGACGAGTTGTACAACGTACTGCGCGGCTCGGATATGGTCTTCGTGACCGCAGGCATGGGCGGCGGAACGGGCACCGGCGCGGCACCGGTGGTCGCGCAGATCGCCAAGGAAAGCAACGCGCTGACGATCGGCGTGGTGACGCGTCCCTTCACCTTCGAAGGCATGCGCCGCCTGCAATCGGCCGAAGACGGCATCGGCAAATTAAAGGAGCATGCAGATACGTTGATTGCCATCCCCAATGACCGTCTGCTGCAAGTCGCGGATAAGCGCGCTTCCCTGCAGGATGCCTTCCGTCTGGCAGACGATGTTCTGCACCAGGGCATCCAGGGCATTTCCGAGTTGATCACCATCCCGGGTTTGATCAACCTTGACTTTGCCGATGTGCGTGCGATCATGTCCGAGGGCGGTGCAGCGCTCATGGCGGTCGGGAACGGTACCGGCGACGAACGTGCCAAGAAAGCGGCCGAGGATGCCATCTCGAGCAAATTGCTCGACATCACGATCGACGGGGCGCGCGGTGTCCTGTTCAACGTCACCGGCGGACCGAACATGACGCTCTTCGAGGTGAACCAGGCGGCGGCGATCATCCGTGAGACATCCCACCCCGATGTCAACATGATCTTCGGCGCGGTGATCGACCCGAACATGGGCGACGACATCCGTATCACCGTGATCGCGACCGGCTTCGAGCGCAGCAGCATGCCGCGGCGCGCTCTGGAACGCCAGCCGCGCCTGGAAACCCGCCGGGCGGAACCGGCCACCTACAACCGGCCTTCCGAACCGGTCAGCGTGAATGCGAATCTGGCAACGAACGAGCCAAAGTCTACGCCGTTGCCCTCTGTGAATAAGGATGATCTGGATATACCGACTTTCCTGCGGAATCGTCGGTAACGTGACGTAGAGAACAGCACTGTTCTTTATGTAACGTGGCAAGAATATTGGTCAAGTCCAGTTCCCCTGCCGGGGCGGTTCAAGCGTGCCTGGGCGAGGCATGCCTGGCCGCCCCGTGCGTATCCTTCGCACGCGGCCTGCGCGGCGCGCGAATCTGTTTTCTACACAATTACCCGTAGGCGTTCTTAGGGTTTTGGGGGATGTGCCATAAAGCAGTACAATGGGGTAAATATGCTAAAATACAGATGATGAAAGAAGTACTTCCCAGGCCCATTCACGAATCGTATCTACGACATCGCAGACAGCGTACCACGCAGATCATTCTGCCTGTGGTATTGGCTGCGTTTCTTTGTATAGCGATGGTTGTCCTGGTCAACATCGCGACCTTTCGGGATAATGGCGACGTTGCTCGCTGGGCAGCTGTCTCTACGATCTGGATCGTGATCCCCATTATGATCGCAAGCCTGATATTTTTTGTGATCCTGGTTGGCTTGATTTATTTGCTGGCGCAGCTGCTTGGAATTGTTCCCGTCTATACGGGTAAGGCGCAGGATTTTGTTCGCATGTTAACTCTTCGTGTCCGCCGCGCCGCGGATATGAGTGTTCAACCGATCATCTATCTGGATGGGATTGGCGCATCTATCAAGGCATTTCTAGGAAGGAAATAAACTATGAATCGAAACAGGGTGTTACTCTTCGGCGCGTTGATCGGCGCAGCCACGGGGCTGATCGCTGCAATGATGCTTCAACGCCGCGCAGAACAAGCGGGAACCGAGATCACATTTTCGACGGGGGAAGGTATCCAGCTGGGTGTGATGGTCATGGGATTGCTGCGGGCGATCTCGGCGCTGGGGGATGAGAAGTAAGTTGAAAGTTTGATGTTTCTTTCACCTACTGTTATAGTAGGGACACGGTAAGCTGTACTGTGTCCCTATTTTTGTTATGTTATTATGCTCCGTACAAGGGAATCAAACAATGAAAATCTACAAGCACTGGGTCATCGAAAAACAAAAGATCATCATCGATGGAAATGAACAAGAGATCACATGTTATGGCGGGTCGAATATTTCTGCCGAGGATGCGCAGGCAAAAGCCAGAGAAAAAGCGAAAAAGATAGAGAGGAAGATCAAAGGCGAAAAGCATCTCTTCGACGAGTATGAGGCGGAGATACGCGAAGAGATCCTGCAGATCATCGACGATCATTCGGCCATTACCCGGAATCGCTATGGTGCGAGTGTCTTGAACACTGAGAACATGATGATCCTTGATATTGATAAGCCCAAGACTTCCTTTGGGGATTTATTCAGGAAAAAGGACGCCCAGTCAGACAAAACCAGGATTTTCGATACGGTCAGAAAGTTGGCGATCACTCCGAAGTACAAAGAATATGGCTTTCGCCTCTATGAAACGTATCAGGGAGCCAGGGTGATCGTTTTAGGGAGGGAGTTCGATCCGCGCGACCGTGAAACAAAAAAGATGATGGATGAGTTCAATTGCGATCCGCTTTATACGTTCTTATGTATCAAGCAAGGCTGTTACCGGGCGCGATTGACTCCCAAGCCTTATCGCATGAAGATGCGCGGTTATAAGGTTAAGTTCCCGAGGGAAGGGGATGACGGCGAATTCCAGCAGTGGCTGTCGCAATACGAGTCAAACAGCCGCGGTTTCTGTGTCTGCAGGTTCGTGGAGCAGGTCGGGATGAATACCCCTCCGAATGATGTCGTTTGTTTGCACGACGATTTGACAGGCGTAAATTTTCGACAGCCATTGGCGTGATGATCATAGGATGGCCCCGGGTAATTTTGACGTTGGGGTGAGAAGTAATAAGCGGATAAATTTTAAAAGTGTTGAGTTACAAAACACATTCTGATGACAAGTTAAACAATACAGAGATTTTAAAGGCTCTGATGGAGTTTAACAAGGAGTTCTGGTGCAGTCAGCGAAACGAATAGGACGCTTGCGTGCCTGGTTTTCGGGCCTCACTCTCTTTGTTTTGGTTTGTGCTTTTTTAGGCTGGGGAATTCGTGAATTGTTGTTTCCGCCAACAGATGCTTGTGCCATCGAACGTACTGGGAAAAGGAGTCCATTAGATAGTAGTCAGGTTTATCCCATCAAAAATAACATTGAGTTGATTGGGCATGTGGGCGGAGAGGCGGAATCGGTCTTTGTACGGGGCAATATAGCTTTTGTAAAATTAGGACTGGAACTAGCAGCATTCGATATTCAAAATCCTTCTGACCCTAGAAGGGTTGGGTACATTCTTATGGGTGGCGATCTTATTCACGTAGATGCCGATGGAAACAATGCTTACCTCTATTCTTCAGGAGACTTATCAGGTCTGTGGAAGATTGACACAGCGGACCCTACGCAAATGTCCGCGGCTCATATATATGATCCAATTTTTTATGTTGCAAGTATCCGAATGTTAGGTGAACAGGCATATATTACTACGCAGACGTGCGAATATATGACTTTTATTGAGGGAAGCATCAAGACACGATGCGACGATGCGCTTCATATTGTCGATACCGCTAACCCTGATGCACCGGTCAAGTGTTACCAGGGCTGGTTAGATGATGCTGTTCGAAGCTTTGCAGTGTCGAACGCGCCGGAGCTGATCACTGCCTCAAAGACTGTTCGTCAAGGAAATTACAAATATGTCGCGGAAGAAAAGAATGGATTTAAAGTATATGATGTTTCAAACCCGCTTCAGCCGGCCGAAGTTGGCTCC
>DASTJG010000405.1:0-15250 GCA_035716785.1 Anaerolineales bacterium | reverse complement strand
TGTCACGTTGATGATATTGACATCGTCAACGGTCACGGCCAGCGCCGATGGGTTAAGCCGTTTACCTCCGCAGGAAGGGCAGGGACGGTCAGACATGAACTCGCTGATCTTTTCGCGGATGAATTCCGAATTTGTTTCCTTATAGCGCCGTTCCAGGTTAGTGATCACACCCTCAAAGGCGCGTGAGAAACGGAACTCATTCCCGCTCGAGTTCTTGTATGTCATCTGGACTTGCCTGTCACCGGTTCCGTACAAGATGATGTTCATCTGTTCCGGCGTCAGTTCACGGACAGGTTTGTCAAGGTCGATCCGGTACGCCTTGGCAGCCGCTTCGAGTCCCTGCCAGTAGTAACCACCTTCTTCCTTCGGCCCGCTCCACTCCATGCTGGCGATCGCTCCTTCGTTCAGAGACCGGTCGGGGTCCGGGATGATGCGTTCCGGGTCGATCTCCAGTTTCGAGCCGAGCCCCTGACAATCGGGGCAGGCGCCCTGAGGGGTGTTGAACGAAAAGGTGCGCGGCTCCACTTCGGAGATGGTTGTGCCGTGCTCGGGGCAGGCCAGGTGCTCTGAATAATGGATGTCCTCTTCTTTATCAACCAGATTGATGGAAACATAGCCTTCGCCGAATTTGAGGGCAGTCTCCACCGAGTCGGTGACGCGGGTCAGGGTGGCTTTCCGTTCCTCTTTATCCCCATTATGGGAAATGACAAGACGATCCACGACCGCTTCGATGGTGTGCTGTTTGTAACGGTCCAGGCTGATTTCATCGTCGAGGCTGTGGACCTTGCCATCCACGCGGGCGCGGGCGAAACCCGCCTTGCGGATCTCCTCGAAGACCGCCTGATAGGTCCCTTTGCGGGCGCGCACCAGAGGAGACAGGATCAGGATGCGCGTGCTGTCGGGCAGTTTCTCGATCTGATCCACGATCTCCTGGGCAGATTGCTTCGCCACCTCGCGTCCGCAGATGGGACAATGCGGGATGCCGGCACGGGCGAACAAGAGCCTGAGATAGTCATAGATCTCGGTGACGGTTCCCACCGTTGAGCGGGGATTGTGCGAGGTCGATTTCTGGTCGATGGAAACGGCCGGGGAGAGCCCTTCGATGTAGTCCACGTCGGGCTTGTCCATTTGCCCGATGAACTGGCGTGCGTAAGCGGATAATGACTCAACATACCGTCGCTGTCCCTCTGCGAAGATCGTATCGAAGGCAAGCGAAGACTTACCTGAGCCGGAGAGGCCTGTGATTACCACGAACTGATCCCGCGGAATCTCCACGGTGATGTTCTTGAGATTGTGCACACGGGCGCCAACCACACGAATCGAATTGGATGTCATAAGTTAACCTTCTTGAGGAGTGGGAAAACGAATCGATTATAGCACATTTGTTTCATTTATCAATAAAAGTGGCATTCCAACTCGCGAATGCCCGGAGCCTCTGAGAGCAGGCGAACCTTTATTATACCAATCCCATTGGATTCGTCATTGCGAGCCGCGTAGCGGCGAAGCAATCTCTTGCATGATCAGCATAATAGATGAGATTGCTTCGTCATGGCGCTTTGGTTTCGATACGCGCCTTCGGCGCTACTCAACCATCAGGCGCCATTCCTCGCAATGACAGAATGAAATTAAAAGGTAGCATGTTATACTCCCTGCAACTTCCAAAACCCGCCGGGGTTATGATTATTGACCCCGCGGTAGGGATCATACGTGCCGGATACCGAATTTAAGCGCAGCAATCCTGCGGACAACGAAGAAGATGTGTTGACCCGCGCAGCCCAGGGCGACCGCGATGCCTTTGGTCTTCTCTACGAGCGTTACATCGACCGCATCTTCAACTATGTCTACTATCGAACGGGGAACCTCCACGACGCGGAGGATCTCACCGCCCGCGTCTTTCAACGGGCGATGAATCACATTAAAAATTATACAGATCGAGGCGTCCCATTTTCTGCCTGGTTGTATCGCATTGCACATAATCTGGTTGCCAATTGGCACCGTGACCGGAGCCGGCGGCAGGAAATTCCCATCCACGATGTGCCGGTGCTGCCGTCGAAGGGCGATCACCCGGAGAAGAACCTGGTCCGTTCCCAGGAGCAGGATGCGCTTCTCCGCTTCATCCGGCGCCTGCCCGCAGAACGACAGAACCTTCTCATCCTGAAGTTCGTCGAGAATATGTCGAATGCCGAGATCGGCGCTATCATGGGACGCAGTGAGGGCGCCGTAAAGAGTCTCTATCACCGCACGCTGCTGGCACTCCGTGACCAGCTGGGCGATCAGAACATTAATTTGGATAATGAGTAATCAAAGTGGAATCGTCAGTTGACGATCGATGAGCAAAAGAATATGGCTAGTAGCAAGACAACACTTTCTGATGAGCAAGTGAATGCACTTGAGACCCACCTGGCTGGGACGCTCAAGCGGGTGACACCTCCCATGGAGGTTGTCAAACGTCTGCAGACGCGGATCCGCTTTCCCCAACGCAGGGAGATCGTTTCCCGCTTTCAGGACTGGCGCAGGATGTTCTTTGTCCTTGGCGGGGTGATGTCGGGTTTGGTCGCGATCATTACCATCGGGCGCGCACTTTATTATCTTGTTGGCAGAAGACAGATTTGAGCACCAGATCTTTTGAAATGATGAGACCCTGAATTTCAGGGTTTCATTTTTGTAACAGGTCTTCACAGAATTTTCTCGCCTCGGCAACCAGGTCTGCGTCCACGGGTAGTTTGAATTCCTCGGTCACGCGCAAGGTCAAGTGGTCAGCGATCTGCTTGAGGTCAGGGGAGAGACGCGGATCATCCTTCAGCAGGTTTAGTAAATCATACGCGCTCGTGCTGGGAGGGCGAATCCCCTGGCGCGCTAAATATTCCCGAATGGCGATGCCGGCCGCACGCCGCGCACAGACGCGTGCCTGTCCTTCGTTTTTCTGGGCGCGTGCCTGTTCTGCTTTTTCTAACTCAGCATTAATCTCTGTCTGCCAGTCCATGAAAACGGATTATACCTTCCGGTTATAATCGACAAACTGCATCCTGTTCATGGATAAAAAGCAACAGGACAATGAAAATCAGGAGAGAGAAATGAGACTTTTCGTTTCACGTATTGTCGTAGCTCTGACCGTTTTGAGTTTGGCGGTCATCGCCTGTGCTACTCCACAAATTGTCACGCCGACACCGACATCAGCATCAGAGGGCAACCAGCCGGAGGGTGGAGTGCAGATCATTACCGGCAGTGTAACGTATACAAATGCCTTTTTCACCATGGGGGTGGCCCAACCGCTCGTGATCCTTGAAGATCAGGGGGGATTTGTGGCGCGTGATCGTAAATTCATCATCCCTGTTGAGTCGCAGGTGCTCGGCCAAATTACATCCGATTTTTACACGCCACCGTTCACCTACAGTCTGACCCTTCCGGAAGTGCCGAATGGGACCCTGCATGATGTTGACCATGATGGTAAGGAAGAGACGGGCGTCATGGTCTTTGCCGTGGCGTACTGGACCAATACCTGGGGCGATCCGTACCTGGAGCGCCGCGACCTGATGGGTGGGGGATGGTCTTCCGCTTACGCTTCTACACGTGTGAGCGACAACCCCGAAACATATCTTGAGGTATTTGGCGGCAAATATCTTGTTTACGCTCCGGATGACCAGCAGCAGTTCCCATCGGATTTCGGCGCGGATAAGAAGCTTTTCACCGATGACGATCCGGTCATGGACCTGCCCGCAGGCTGGTCGGTGATCGATCTGGATAAGTCGCCGTTTGGGATCGATCGCTCCGAGCAGCCGACCATCGATCTGATCGAACCTGAAAACACCGCCCTGGATGACTTCTCCCAGCTTTCTTACACGGAAGCGTTCGACAAGATGCTCGAAAAGTTCACGAACGAATATGCGTTTACCGAACTGAAGCAGATCGACTGGGCCGCAAAAGGCGAAGAGTTCCGCCCGCGTTTTGCGGAAGCGGAGCAGAAAAACGATCCACACGCCTATGCTCTGGCGCTCCGCGATTTTCTGTGGTCCATCCCCGATAGTCACGTTGGATTCGATCAGTCTTTGCTCCAGGATGACCTCATCACCGAAGTAAGTGGCGGATTAGGTTTTGCCATGCGGGAAACAGATGATGGCAAGATCATCGCCAACTTCGTTTTGAGCGATGGTCCCGCGGAGCAGGCTGGAATGAAATGGGGCGCGGAGATCATCTCCCTGGATGGAAAGCCTACGGCCGAGGTAGTCGAAGCGAACATGCCATGGACGTCTCCATTCAGCAACCCGATCTTCAAACGTTTGCAGCAATTGCGCTTTGCAACACGTTTTCCCCTGGCGAAAGGTCAGGTGGAAGTGATGTTCAAAAATCCAGGCGAGGCAGAGAAGACCGCGGCGCTGGATGTGGTCGACGAACGCAGCAGTCTTAGTTTTAGCTCCTTCTACTATGGTCAACCGGCCACGTCGTTACCGGTTGAATACGATATCCTGCCGAGTGGCTATGGCTATCTAAAGATCACCAGCTTTGCCGATAACGACGTTCTTTCCATCCAGGTTTGGGAACGCGCGATTCAGTT
Source organism: Anaerolineales bacterium (assembly GCA_035716785.1). Taxonomy (GTDB): domain Bacteria; phylum Chloroflexota; class Anaerolineae; order Anaerolineales; family Villigracilaceae; genus Defluviilinea. The sequence continues at coordinate 10,698 of DASTJG010000405.1, read as the reverse complement.
CTTCAATGAGAATGAGATCCCCGGTGTGATCATCGACATGCGATACAACGGTGGCGGCAGTGGCTGGCTTGCGGATCAAATGGCTGCCTACTTTTTTGACGAGGAGATCGTCACAGGCAATACGGCCAGGTACAGCAAAGACACGGGCGAATTCTATATGGACCCCGGCGATGAAGCCCGTATGATCCCGCCGCGTGAGGCGCTTCGTTATCGTGGCCCGGTCGCTGTGCTGGTCGGGCCGGCGTGCGTCAGCGCCTGCGAGTTCTTCTCCTACGCGATGACGATCAATGATCGCGCCGTCATCGTCGGGCAGTATCCGTCCGACGGAGCGGGGGGCAGCGTCGAGCAGTTCCTGATGCCTGAAAATATCTTCACGCAGATCACCATCGGACGCGCCGTGGATGCGGAAGGCAATATTCACCTGGAAGGGAAAGGTGTTGTTCCCACTGTGAAAGTACCTGTTACCGTCGAGACACTGCAGCAACAGGCGAATGGTGAAGATGTGATCCTGCAGGCTGCCGAAGAAGCTCTTGCAAATCAATAGTATTGTTGTAAAACGAAAGAGCCCCGTTCAAACGGGGCTCTTTCGTTTTAGTCAACAAATCTGTACTTCAGCAGTGTCCAGACAGCTTCAAATGCATCTTTCAACTTGATCTTTTTCCCCTGTGAATAATCGCGTGGATTGAAAGAGATCGGCACTTCAAAGATGCGATGGTTTCGCTTGAGCACCTTTGCCGTAAATTCCGGTTCGAAGTCGAATCGTTTGGCACGGATGGTCATCCCTTCGACCACTTCGCGGCGGAAGACTTTGTAGCCGGTTTCCATGTCGGTCAGGATCGTGTTGTACAGAATATTGGTCATGAACGTCAACATTTTGTTCGCGATCATGTGCCAGAACATCGTGACCCGATGCGGGCCGCCAAGAAACCGTGAGCCATAGACTACCTCTGCAAGACCTTCCTGGATCGGCTGCAGAAGGGTCGGGTAGTCGCGTGGGTCGTACTCAAGGTCTGCATCCTGGATCAGCAAAATTTCCCCTTTGGCTGCTTTCAGTCCCGTGGTCACCGCTGCGCCTTTCCCGTGATTGCGCTCATGCAGGATGACGCGTACCTTTTTTTTACCATTCAGCTTTTGCAGGACATCCCGGGTTCCATCTTTGGAACCATCATCGACTACGATAATTTCGTTCGCTAAGGTTGTCGATTGCACTCGTTTGAGAATTTCCCCGATATTTTCAACTTCGTTATAGACAGGTATGATGACGGATAGGTTCATAGTATCCCAAATTATATACGATATTAATTCCACCCGAATTGAGAGGCGGCCGGCGGTATCTTCTAACATAAATGCAATCAAGTTGAAGCAGAGATTAATGGTTAGAAGCAGTATAATTCGGACACATCACGAAAAATTCAATTTAACGGAGCATCCCCAACGGGAGGTGTTATGAGCAATCCCCTCGGAAGACAACCAGCAGCCAACACGGCACTATTTTCACCACCACCCATCAACTCAGTGGAAGACACCGGGTTATCCGTGCTCTGGTTACAGGACCTGGCTTTAAAAATCCTTTATTCACAGGGATACATGAGCGGGTTCAAGATCGCCGAGTTGATCTGCCTGCCTTTCGCCGGTGTAACAGATGGCATTCTTGAGGCGTTGAAGCGTGAAAAAATGCTGGAGGTGAAATCCTCCCAGGGCGGTTTGGGCGAAGGGGCATACACCTACGGGATCACGGGAGCAGGCATTACCCGCGCCCGCGAGGCGCTCGAGCGCAGTCAGTATGCCGGCCCCGCGCCGGTTCCCTTTGAAGTCTATAACGAGGCCATCCGCCGTCAGAAGACCGGACGGATGGCTGTTACTTCCCGAACGATGCGCCAGATCCTTTCGCAGATGGTGCTTTCCGAATCCACATTCCAGCGGCTGGGGCCCGCGCTAAATTCAGGCACGTCGATCTTCATGTACGGGCCGCCCGGCAACGGCAAGACCAGCGTCGCGCGTGCGTTCGGTAACCTGGTCCTGACACAGGCGATGTACATTCCGTACGCTTTGTATCTCGACGGGCAGGTGATCAAGGTCTACGATCAGGTCAGCCACAAACTTGCGCCGGATGCTGAAGCCCCCACCGGTACCGGGAGCACGGGCGGGCTGCGGACGAATCCACGGCGGGACCCGCGCTGGGTCAAGATCCGACGTCCCTTCATCGTGGTCGGTGGCGAGTTGACCCTGGAAGGGCTTGACCTCGTGTATGATGAGATCCATAAGTTTTACGAGGCGCCGTTCCAGGTGAAAGCCAACGGTGGGATCCTCTTGATCGATGACTTTGGACGCCAGCAGGTGCGTCCGCGCGACCTGCTTAACCGCTGGATCGTTCCGCTCGAGAACCGCGTCGATTTCCTCACACTTCATAACGGACGCAAAGTGGAAGTGCCGTTCGACGTGTTGATCGTATTCTCCACCAACCTTCCGCCAAAAGATCTGGTGGACGAGGCCTTCCTGCGCCGCTTGCGCCACAAGATCGAAATTGGCGACCCTTCTTATGAAGAGTACCGCGAGATTTTCAAGCGTGTTGCCCAGGATAAGAAAGTGGAATACAGCGATCAAGGACTGGCGTATTTGCTGCAGGAATGGTATATCAAACGTAATCGCAAACTGCGTGCCTCGCACCCCCGTGACCTTTGCGACCAGATCCTTGACATCTCCAGCTATCTGTCTGTGCCTCCAATAATGTCGCGCGATATGCTCGATCGTGCCGCGAAGGCCTTTTTCGTAGATATTTAATCTGTTTTATACTATGCATTACGGATTACGCATCACTACCTCGTAATGCGTAATCCTTTTTTTTTACTATGCTTGATTCATACTCCCACCCCATCATTTTTGCTCACCGCGGCGCCTCTGCTCATGCGCCCGAAAACACATTGGCTGCCTTTGAACTGGCTCTGGCTCAACATGCAGATGGAATCGAACTCGATGTGAAATTGGCCGCCGATGGGCAGGTGGTTATCATTCATGACGCGACCGTGGATCGTACGACCGGCAGCCATGGCCGCGTGAAGGATCTGTCCCTGGCACAGTTAAGGTCATTGGATGCAGGCAGCTTTTTTTCAGAGAAATATCGCGGGGAGAAAATTCCCACTCTTGAAGAAGTGTTTGAGACTGTGAGAAAACGTGCTTTTATCAATGTGGAGTTAACGAACTACAACACGCCGCGTGATCAGTTGGTTGAGACAGTGTGTATGCTCGTCAAGAAATTTAGCTTACAAAAGCATGTGATGTTTTCGTCTTTCCTGCCATCGAATCTTTCGAAGGCCCGCGCCTATCTGCCCGGGGTGCCGCGCGGGCTTCTGGCATTCAGTGGACTCCTGGGTGTATGGGCACGTTCCTTTGGCTTTACCTTTGGCCGCTACCATGCCCTGCATCCGAATCTGAAGGATGTAACTCCTGAGCAGGTCCAGCGGGTGCATCGCTTGAAGAAACGCATCCATGTCTGGACGGTCAATGCGGCGCAGGATATGCAGCGTCTGTTTGGCTGGGGTGTAGACGCGATCTTCACCGATGATCCTCAGCTGGCTGTACAGGTAAGAGGCGAAGCAAAATGAATGGGAGGATCGGCTTGTTTGACGGTAAACCCTCTGCGGCCTGGCAGGGAAACGTGACTTACCGCATGGAAGGGGAATGCAGTTGAGACGTCTTTTTCATTCGCTGATGGCTTTGTCTGTGTTGGCATTCGTTCTTTCTCTCCTGCAGCCAACGCCTTTGTGCAGGCCGAAGCGCAACTCCAAACATCACAAGCGCAGACCATCCTGGCGGCGATGACGCCGGAGGAACGCGTGGGGCAACTGTTTCTGGTTACTTTCCAGGGGACAGATGCACATGACCAAACGCGCATTTATGATCTGATCGCGAACTATCACGTAGGCGGGGTTGTGCTGCTGGCAGGGAACGATAATTTTCTTACCGAACCCGATACGATTTCAAGTGCCCATCGATTGATCAGCGAGTTACAGACCATCGAATCGTCCGCGACGACGAAATCAGAGCTCGATACACAATCTGCTGACAAAGCTTATGTGCCATTATTTGTCGGAATATCACAGGAGGGAGATGGAACGCCTTACGATCAAATCCTAAGCGGACTGACGCCTCTGCCGAACCCGATGGCGATCGGCGCGACCTGGAAGCCGGAACTTGCCCAGCAAGTTGGAAATGTGCTCGGAAGCGAGTTAAGCACACTGGGTTTCAACCTGTATTTGGGTCCCTCGCTCGACGTAGTGGAAGCGCCGAATCCTTTGGCGCGCATTGACCTGGGTCCGCGCGTCTTTGGCGGCGATCCATTCTGGGTGGGGGAGATGGGTCGTGCCTATATTTCAGGTTTACATAGTGGGAGCGATGGTCGCATGATGGTGGTTGCCAAACACTTCCCGGGGCGCGGCGATTCGGATCGTTCGCCCGAGGAGGAAGTGGCAACCGTTCGCAAATTGCTTGTGCAGTTGAAGCAAGTGGAGTTGCCTCCTTTTTGGGCAGTCACCAATTCGACAGAAACAAATGAAGTTGCGGACGGCCTGCTGGTATCCCACATTCGCTATCAGGGGTTCCAGGGAAATATCCGGGCGACGACGCGCCCGGTCAGCCTGGATGAGGCAGCACTCTCAGCAGTCATTTCTTTACCTGAATTTACAACCTGGCGTGGAAATGGCGGTTTGATCGTCAGTGATGCTTTGGGCAGTCAGGCAGTGCGTGATTTTTACGCCCAAAGTGGGGAGAACTTCTCGCCGCGTCTGGTGGCACGTGATGCCTTCCTGGCAGGCAATGACCTGCTTTATCTAGGCAATATCACCTCAGAGGACCCAAAGGAAGATATATATACAGCTACGCTGGCAATTCTGGATTTCTTTACGCAGCAATATCAAACCGATCGTGATTTTGCGCAGCGCGTCGATCAAGCAGTCACCAGGATCCTTACGCAAAAGCTCCGGATGTATGGCGAGTTTACCCTTGCCAACGCGTTGACACCGGAAAGCGCTTTGGCGGACATTGGCTCTTCCCAGGATATCGTTTTCGAAGTTGCACGGAATGCCGCGACGTTGATCAGCCCAGACGCTCAGGAATTGAGTACGTGGCTGCCCAGGCCGCCAACGCAGGGGGAACGGATCGCTTTTTTGACCGATACTGCGATGTACAAGCAATGCACCACCTGTTTGTCCCAGGAAGGGCTTCCCACGGATGCGCTTCAGAAGGAAGTTTTACGATTGTATGGTTCCGAGGGAAGCGGACAGGTGTACGCCAGCCGTCTCAACTCGTTCCCTCTGACAGAACTGGAAGCGATGCTCAATGGAGAGAGTACGACCGATATCGAAGGCATTCTGGAACGCGCAGATTGGCTTGTGATCTCACTAACCGGTGTCAGCCACGGGCAGGTTTCCCTGTTGCAACGTTTCTTTTCCGAACGCCCGAATCTGATCCGGGATCGAAACGTGATCCTGTTCTCGTTCACGGCTCCATACTATCTGGATGCAACGGATATTTCAAAACTGACAGCCTATTACGCTCTTTACAGCAAACAACCCGCATTTGTGGAAGTGGCCGCACGCTTGCTTTTTCAACAGATCAATTTACCCTTACAAGGCGCCTCACCTGTTTCCATCCCCGCGGTGAGATACGAGATTCGAGATGTCACTTCTCCCGATCCCGCGCAGATCATTCCTCTTTCTTATGGGGAGACCGTGGCTGCGACTCCAACAAGCGAAACTCCGGCGGTAGAAGTGACTCCGACCCAGACGGAAGTGCCGCTTTACCGCATCGGCGATACGATCACGCTCCGCGCCGGACCGATCCTGGATCACAATCAGCATCTTGTTCCCGATGGAACGCCGGTCCTGTTTACGATGATCACACGAGATGAAAGTGGCGAGATTCCACAACAGGCCGCGGTGACGACTGAGAACGGTATAGCCCATGCCTCTTTTCCCATCGATCGACCGGGCAAAGTGGAAATCCGGGCGGCAAGTGAGCCGGCGGTCAATTCGATTGTTCTTCAATTCGACGCGTCCCCTGAAGGCGATGTACCCGCAATGGTCTCGCCTACGCCTCTCATCACTGACACACCGGGACCTGTGACACCCACCGCGACGCCCGCGCCACCCGAAAGCGACCTCATTTCGCCCGAAGGTTATCCGCGGGTTGGCATCTGGCTGCTGGTCATGCTGGCGCTGGTCGGCGGGGCCGCTCTGATGTTCTGGGCGGTCAGCAGGATTGTTTCTCTGCAATGGGGTCTGCGCTGGGCATTGTGCATTTTCCTGGGTGGTTTGTTAGCCTATAACTATCTCGCACTTGGATTCCCAGGCGCGGCAGAATGGGTTGCCGAGGAGGCAGGTGCATTCGGAGTATTGGTACTGACTTTTGCTGGGGAAGTGATCGGTGCATTGGGGGCCTGGATCTGGATGCAGATCTTAGCGGACCAGGGTCGCGAGAAGACTAACCAGTAACAGAACTGCGGCGCTCCATGCGAGGGTAGCCTCGGGAGTATGTGAAAGATAATCCCAAATGGATTGTCGATGTGCGCGGCGCACAGCAAGGGGAAGGGTGGGAGTTTCGCTGTATCCCAGGAGTGCCTGACGGAAGTCGCCGATCGTGTGAGGTCGTTCATCCGGGTGCAGGGCCATTGCCCAAAGGATGGCTCTCTCTGTACGCGGGGAAATGGCTGGATTGATCTGTCGCAATGGGATCAGACTGTCTGGCTCAAGGAAGCGTTTGCGCGCATCCGCGGGCGGCTCATTGGTGAGCAGGTGATACAGTGTTGCGCCAAATGAATAAATGTCGGAACGAACGCCTGTGTGGATGTCACTTCCGCCATATTGTTCAAGTGGAGTGTACAGAGCAGTACCCTGTCCCTGAATGATCGTAATGGTGACTTCCTCAGGTGCCAGGATTTTTACGAGTCCGAAATCCACCAGTTTGATCAGCCCATGTGGCATGAGCTTCAAGTTGCTCGGTTTGATATCGCGATGAACGATGGGTGGTTCCTGGCTGTGCAAGAATGTGAGGGCGCTGGCAACCTGATCTGCCCAGGAGAGCACATCCATTTCCTTGAGGAACATCTTTTTGCGGCGGGCTTCCTGCATCAGAGCTCGCAAGTCATCGCCTGGAACATAATCCATAACCAGATAGTCGCGGGCACCACTGGAAAAGAAATCGGAGACCTTTGGCAGGTTGGGATGATCGAGACGCGCAAGAACAGTTGCCTCGCGCAGGAACTGGTCGCGGGCTTCTTCTCGGATATCTTCCGGGAGGGCACGGTCGTACTCTACTTCCTTCAATGCACACAGACGACCCTTGAGACGGGTGTCATCGGCAAGGTAGATGGAACCCATTCCACCTTGCCCGATCCGTTCACGGATCTTGTAGCGGCCGCGCAATACCTCCCCGTTCTTGAGAGGTGGGAGCAACTATTCTCCTTTTACTGTGTTCAATCCATGGCGATGTTTCCGGCGAATTTATTTCGGCGTAAGTTCTGCACAGAAACGCGTCTTTATGCTATATTATAATCGACTCCTTTTGATGATCTGGTCATATTCGAATACATGAGACTTTCATGAAGAAAACACAGGAAGAATATCCTTTGCTGGTCGCACAGGAAGGGCCGCTTAAAGGCCAGCGTTGGCAGTTAAGCCAGACGCTTGTCCTGGGTCGTGAATCCTCTTGTGATGTGGTAGTGGTTGACCGCCAGATTTCACGTTTTCATGCACGCCTCACACCAACACCTGAAGGTGTGATCCTCGAGGATTTGGGAAGCAAGAACGGTACTCACCATAACGGGATGCCGCTGACGGCTCCAGTTGTCTTGCAGGATGGCGATCTGCTCTCTGTTGCTATGGCGCAGCAATTCCTTTTCCTGACTTCTGACGCGACCATGCCGCTGCTCGAAGGCGCCGGGATGCCGGGACGCCTGATGATGGATCAAAAATCACGGCGTGTCTGGGTGAATCAGCAGCAGCTTGTTCCACCGCTTTCCGCGCAGCAATTCAAATTGCTCTGGCTGTTGTACGAGAGCCACGGACAGGTCGTCAGCCGCCCGGACCTTGTCTCTGCTGTTTGGGGGGATGAACAGGCCGCGGGTGTCTCGGACCAGGCGCTGGATGCGCTGATCCGCCGCCTGCGTGACCGGATCGCAGCCCTCGACCCGACCCACCAGTACATCGATACGGTCCGCGGGCACGGGATTCGGCTGGATAACCCGCCCGTTTAACCAGTTTCATTTTGACGTAATTGCCTCCCGCTCACGCGCGGGAGTTTTTTATATTCGTAGCCGTAACTTTTTCCCATCCAGAGCGACAATTAGAACATGTCAAACATTCTCTCGACCCGGGCATACTGGCTTGTGGGCCTGCGCGGGTGATATACTTCCCATGATAGGATATGGATCTCCATCTCAACTGGTGAAGCGAGGGTCTCGGCAAATCATGTCAGTTTATGACGAAGATCGAGCACGAGATGGCTTGCAGAGTTTGGACTCGCAAGCCATAGGTGCTATTTATGATCAATATTTTCCCGAAGTGTATCGATACGTTCGTTACAGGATCAGCGATGACACAGCCGCGGAGGATATTGCCAGCGATGTCTTTATGCGCTTGCTGGAAGCTGTGCAAAAACGACAGGGACCGCGCTCCAGTCTCAAGGGTTGGCTGATCGCAACCGCGGCTCATGTAGTCAATGACCATTTGCGCCGTCGATATCGCAGACCCGTTGAAGCGTTATCTGACTCTGTGCCCGATCAGGGAGCCAGTGTCCATTCTGAAGTGGATGCACGCGAGCAAAACCGAATAGTACAAAGTGCATACGCTCAATTGACCTCCGAACAACAGCATGTCCTGGCGTTACGCTTTGGCCAGGGATACTCGGTGGAAGAAACGGCTGCGCACTTGAAGAAAAATATTAATGCTGTGAAAGCCCTCCAATTTCGCGCACTGGCTGCACTCCAGCGGCAGATCGGGGAGGTGAGTTATGAATAAGTTATATGAAGTTCTGGAAATATGTTTGCAGGAGATCGAACAGGGTGCGGATGTTGACACGGTTCTGTTCCGCTATCCTGATTTTGCTGATGAGTTGCGTCCCATCCTCGAGGCCTCTGCAGGTGCGAAGAATATGGCCGCCGCCGCGCCATCTGTTGAAATAGTGCGACGCAATCGCGCCAAAGTACTTCAGCATGCCGCACAGATGCGTGAATCAAAGGTCAGGTCATCGCGCAGGATCTGGTTTGCCTCTCTGCGGCGTGTTGCGGTGACTCTGGCAGTTGTGACCGCCCTCTTCGTCAGTGGAACGGGTCTTGTACGCGCCGCCTCAACCACTGTCCCGGGTGATAATCTGTACCCGGTCAAACGTACCTGGGAAGATGTGCTTTTGTTATTTACATTCAATTTACAGCAGCGGGAAGCACTCGAAATTGAACATGAGAATGAACGACTCCATGAACTGCGTGAACTCTTCGCAGAAGGACGCGACGCGAATGTGGAATTTGCCGGCCTGGTTACGAGTCAAGATGGAGATCAATGGATAGTTGCTGGAATTCCGGTCGTGGTCTCCCCCCAGACGGAGATTCGTGATCAAGGGCAAGGGATCGTTGTTGGCAGTGCCGTCCGTGTGGAAGGCCATACTCAGAACAATGGGGCTGTGCTTGCCGAAGAAATCAAGTTGTTGCCGCCGGATGCGAAACTTCCGAATCTGAATGATGACCATGGCAAAAAGGAAAACCACGAGGGTGAGGATCGGCGGGACAATTCCGGCAAAGGCTCCGATGACGATGAGCCAAAATTCGAAGAGACGGAGGAATCAGATTCTGATTCCGAGAAGGATGATTCATCGATCGATGATTCGAAGAGCGGCAAAAACGATTCAGACTCCGATGATGGTGACAACAGCGGGAGCGGCGGTGGCAGCGATGATGACAGCCACGACGGCGACGATAACTCCGGAGGAGATGACAGCGGCTCCGGCGGGGGCGATGATGATTGATCAAGCTAAACTTGCGGAGCGCGAAGCGCCCCGCAAGTTTTTTATAGCTTGTAAGATGTCTCAAAATGGAGTACATTAAGCTAGCACGTTCGTTCTAGTAACCCTGACATTCTTTCAGAAGAGAGCTTATATGACTGACTCCAATTTTTATCTCGGACGCGCGTACGATCCCATCAAACAAGCCGTTACAGATAAAGAGATTACCTACGATCCCGCGGATTTGACCACACATGCAGTGGTCACGGGTATGACCGGTTCCGGCAAGACCGGGTTGTGTGTCATTTTACTGGAGGAAGCCGCGCTGAAAGGCATCCCTGCCATCATCATCGACCCAAAGGGGGATCTTACAAATTTATTGCTGCACTTCCCCGATCTGGCACCGCAGGATTTTCAACCCTGGCTTGATTCTGATCTGGCGCGTCGCGCGGGGAAAAGTCTTGATCAGGTTGCAATCGATGCGTCCACTTCCTGGCGTGATGGACTGAAGACATGGAGCATCCCGCAGGAAAGAATCCTTGCGCTCAAGAATGCTGCGCAATTTGCAATATTCACTCCCGGTTCCGATGCGGGGATCCCTGTCAGTGTATTGTCTTCTCTTGCTGCTCCGGAAATATCCTGGAAGGAGAACCGCGAGGTCCTGCGCGAACGGATTACCAGCACGGTCACTGCGTTGCTGGGTCTGGTGGG
>DASTJG010000404.1:0-4973 GCA_035716785.1 Anaerolineales bacterium | reverse complement strand
CTGCAATGCCAAACGCGATGGCGACATTGAATGACTTTTTCTCTCCGAGCATGGGAATATAAAAGACCTCATCGCACAGATCGAGCAAACCAGGGTCTACACCGGTCACTTCATTCCCGACGATCAGGACGGCCAGATGTGGGGATGAGGCACTGGGGAGTTGGATGAGTGGCTGGGACCGCCCATCTTCTTCGAGAGCGTAAACTTTCCACCCTTCAGCTTTCAGGCCCTTTACCAGCCTGACCGCATCCCGGTGATATGACCATGGGACGGAATCCTCCGCGCCGAGGGATGTCTTGGTCACAGCTTCGTTGTCTGCTGTGGGTGTAATGCCGCAGAGATATGCGTGCGTGAAGCCGAACCCATCCGCGCTGCGCAGGATCGAGCCCACATTCCATGCTGAGCGGATGTTATCCAGCAACACGGCAATGTCCCTTCTTCTTTCCGTTTTCCTCCCCGAGTGAGGAACGGGGCCGGGTTCAGCGACCAACTGTCGGCTGAGAGCGACGCGGGTATCTCCCATGCAGGCCGGGCAGCGTGTGCCGAACGGATGTCCTTGCACAAGTGGATAGCGAAGTCCGCATGATGCACATATTCTGATCTCGTATGAGGTTTCTGGCATGGGGTCATTATACATGCTACAATTTGCCCATGCATCGTGTGATTCCTGAGCTGATCATTGAAAATTATCGGGCAGGCCGCTATAGCGGGGAATTCCCTGCGGTGGGAATGTTTCTTGATCTTTCAGGTTTTTCCACAATGACCGATGTCTTGATGCAGCATGGGCAGCACGGCGCGGAAGTGCTTGCAGATTTGATGCACAGCGTCTTCGACCCGTTAGTGGAAAGTGTTTTCGATTATGGGGGCAAGATCATTGGGTTTGCAGGCGATGGGGTCATGGCGTTATATCCGATCGAAACAGACGTGAGAGCAACTGCCCTGCGTGCGCTCACCTCTGCTGGTGTCATTCAGAAACGCTTCAAAGAGAACCCTGAGCATCAAACCATTTATGGAAAATTTGCTGTCTCTGCGAAGATCGGACTGGCAATCGGTTCTGCCTCCTGGGGGATTTTGCGTTCCTCCGGCGGCGATCAGGCAACCTATTACTTTCGCGGCAGCGCGGTGGATGAATCGGCTGGAGCAGAACACCATGCGAAGGCAGGAGATATCCTGCTCACAACAGGGATGTGGAAGCATTTGCAGAATGAGATCTACACGACGCCCTGCGATCTGTTTCAACGGTTTAATGGATTCCGTTCCGAGTTGCCTGAACCTACACGAGTTGTTTTCCCGCATGTCGATTTGAGCGTGGCGCGTCTCTTTATGCCCGAAGAAGTGATCGCCTATGATGTGCGTGGAGAATTCCGCCAGATTGTTAATCTGTTTATGCGTTTCCCCGACCTTTCTGAACCCCAGTTGCGCGATTTGATGAGCAAAGTCTTTGAACTGCGAAACAAATATGGCGGTTTGTTAAGCAGGCTTGACTTTGGCGACAAGGGCTGCAATTTACTCATGTTGTGGGGAGCGCCCGTGGCATACGAAAATGATATTGGTCGCGCTTTGAATTTCCTGCTTGACCTGAAGGCCCAGGTTGATTTCCCGATCACAGCCGGCGCGACGTACTACATCGCGCATGCCGGCTATCTCGGCAGTGCCATGTGCGAGGACTACACCTGTTATGGCTGGGGCGTCAACCTTGCCTCGCGTTTTATGATGAGCGCCCCTACTGGCGCAATCTGGGTGGACGATCGCATCGCCCGGCGAGTTTCCAAACGGTTTGAAATTGAATTTGTTGGCCGACAGGTGTTCAAGGGATTTGCCGCCGCGCAAAAAGTTCATCGTTTGCGCGGCTACAGGCAAATGCTGGAGCCAATCTATCAGGGAGAGCTGGTGGGGCGGGAGGAGGAACTTGCACAGCTTGCCCATTTCATCAAGCCATTGTGGCAGAAAAAATTTGCAGGGTTGCTGCTTGTTTCCGGTGATGCGGGCGTGGGGAAGGGACGCCTTGTCTATGAATTTCGCTCATCGAGGTTGTTCGAGAGCAAGAAAATATTATGGGCTGTCTGCCATTCGGATCAAATTCTGCGTCAATCTTTTAATCCGCTACGCAGCTGGCTGTTGAAATACTTTGGTTTTTTTGCTGAGCAGTCCCTGGAAGAACGCAGGCGTATCTTTGACGCAAAACTGGATGATCTGCTCGCTTCCATACCGGACATGGAACTGGCAGGCGAACTTGATCGAACTCGTTCCGTTCTTGCCGCTCTGCTTGATATGTTTTGGGATGGATCCCTTTATGAACAACTTGATGCAGAGGGCCGTTACAATAACATATTCCTGGCATTGATCGCATTGCTCAAGGCGGAAAGCCTGCGCCAGCCGGTTGTGTTGTGCCTGGAGGATTTTCAATTTATCGACAACGATTCCAAGGATATATTGCCGCGTTTAAAACGCGCTATTCTTGCAGCAGAAGAATCCTATCCGATTGGGGTTATTGTAACAACGCGTCCTTCTGACAGATCGCTTGCCCCGGACTTGGTCGATGCTCGTATTGATCTGCGCGGGCTTGGACGTGAAGCAGTTGCCCGTCTTACCGAAACAATGCTGGGTGGTGCTGTGTCCCACAGCCTGGTTACATTGTTGCTGAATCGTTCCGAGGGCAACGCTTATTTTGTGGAACAGATCATTCGGTACCTGCAGGAAGAGAACCTGATTGAGATGAGCAAGGATGGCTGGTCCCTCGTGAAGCGGGTGGGAAGCAACTTCCTGCCAGGGGATATCAACACGATTTTGGTGGCACGCCTGGATCAGCTGGCGCGTAAAGTGAAGGAGATCATCCAAACTGCCGCTGTACTTGGGCGCGAGTTTGAGGTTCAAGTGTTGATTCAGATGCTGCGCGAAGATGATGTTCAGGTGTATGTCATAGAGGCCGAGAAAGCTGCCATCTGGGCGCCGCTCAATGAGATGCGTTATATCTTTTCCCATGGGCTCTTGCGTGACGCAGCCTATGAAATGCAAATGCGCTCCAGAAGACAGGAACTGCATGCCCTGGCTGTGGGGGCCCTGGAAGCATTGTTTGCCAATGAACTGAAGGCTCGTTACGCCGAACTTGCTTATCACGCGGATCATGCCGGGCTTTCTTCGAAGGCCCAATCCTATTACACATTTGCTGGTAAAGCTTCTGCAGATCTTTATCAGAACAGCCAGGCTATTGACTACTATACGCGTGCGCTGGAAAATACACTTTCTGACGACCTGAGCGCACAGTTCTCGCTCCTGCTTGAGCGAATGGAATTATTTAACCGCCTGGGGAATCGCGGTTCTCAATTGGAAGATCTGGAGTCTCTTAAGCGGCTTGCCCGCCAGATGCAGGATCTGGGACGGTTGGCAAAGGTGGATATGTTGTTCGCTCATTACTATACATCCATCAGCAATTATCCTGCCGTTGTGCAGTGTTCCGAACGCGTCGTGGCATTGAATCGTTTGGTTGAAGATGTAGATGTTGTATTGGATACATATCGAGTATGGCCACTGGCTCTTCTCCGCCAGGGAAGACTGGACGAGGCCATGAAAGTGGCTGAGCAAGGCAGGCAGCTTGCTCAGCTGTACACAGATGCGGTAAAAGAGGGATATATTCTTAACGCCATGGGCTTGATCGCAATCGAGCAAAAGGACCCTGCAGTTGCACACGGATATCTTGAGCGGGCACTCTCTATAGCGAGAGAAGCGGGGAATCGCAGGCTTGAATCAATGACGCTGGGGAATTTGGGAAACTCAGCCGGATATGTTCGGCAAGACTACGCTTCTGCACGCGAGTATTATGAACAGGTATATGCACTTATGCGTGAGCGCGGTGAGCGTTCTTCGGAAGCTGTGTCGCTTGGAAACCTGGGCTGGGTGGCAGGAATGCAGGGAGACCTTTTAGCGGCCCGGTCTTATCAGGAGCGTGCTTTAATTCTTTCGCGCGAGGTCGGCAATTTATATTTGGAGGCATATACACTTATCAATCTAAGTGCAGTGACTGGCTTGACGGATGAAGCACAAACATCCCTTCTATATGCTCAAAATGCTTTGGCACTATCTCGAAAAATTGGAGATCGATCGGGCGAGGCATGGTCTCTGTTGTACATGGGCTATGCACATTTATTGTTCAGCGATTTTCAGAAGGCAGAGGAAGCCTTTCGTCGTTCTATCGTCATCCGCGATGAGTTGAAACAGCCAGGCATGAAGATAGAGGCTCTTGCCGGTTTGATTCAAGCTTGCTCGCTCAGAGGTGACCATATTGCGGCGCTGAATGAAACGGAGAAGATTATCTCATATCTTCAATCCGGGAATACGCTTGATGGGGCGGAAGCACCGTTGCGTGTGTACTATGCGTGTTACCTGGTACTTGAAAGAACGCGAGACCCGCGTTCAAATACCTTGCTGCACTCTGCAGCCCAGCTACTTGAAACGCAGGTCTCTAAGCTGAATGATGAAAGATCACGCCAAATGTACGTTGAGAATGTTCCGTGGCGGCGTGCAATCGAGCAGGCCTGGCAGAAAAAAACTGCCTGACTCAGGGAAAATAGCCAACAGGTGGATCACCGACACTTAATGTGAATTTCACCCGGCCTTTGTCTGCATCTTCCGGTTTTATTTCATGTGGCTTGCCATCATACAAGGCAAAGAGTGTTTTCCTCGTAGGAGGAGCCTGTAGAAAAACAGTGTAATTAACATTTGCATCCTTACGAGATTCTTTTTCCCTCACGCCAAAGGCGTTGAACCAGGTGATAAAGCCATTGTCATAAGGCGTGGGCTCAGGAATGGGCTTGCTGTAAGCCTCATACTTGTCATCCACATCAATTTCGAGCTCTGAGTTGTAGTCGCGGATTTTATCGTTTCCCTTGATGTTGTACTTTGCGATTGCCATATTCTCTCCTATTTGTGGTGTGTAGTTTGTCCCAGCTTTTGGTATGATGGACGTCCTGGCTAAT
>DASTJG010000403.1:0-2795 GCA_035716785.1 Anaerolineales bacterium | reverse complement strand
TTGAGCCAAGAAAATACCTGAAAACGCAGGGGCTCCCACCGCGCACGGGGATCGGGACACGCTGTGTTATGCCGCTCCTTGCTTTGAATTCGACAACTTTCTGGTTGCCAACAATACGCACCATTCCAGCTTCGTATCAGCTACAGGTAAACCATCTGTTCGCGCGCCATCCAGCACAACACTGGGGGGAGTAGGGTGTGCTTCTCCCGTGCAAGTATTTTTCACTTCTACATTCCATCCTGCATCGGTAAATTGTTTCAGTGCTGTGTTTCGGTAAAGCATGGTCTCTAATTTAGCTTCATGAATCACTTTTGCATTTGCTTCATCTGCCTCCGGGAAAAAATGTGAGATGGCGAGGAAAGTACCAGCCACTATCCTTTGCAGTTCTCTAAGCAGGTTACCGGGTTCCTCGATATTGGGAAGTCCCAGGTTGGTCGTCAAAGCTTCGATCGCCCCATCCTTAAACGGTGTGCATCGTGCATCGAACGCAAGTAGGCTGACATAGTCATACAAACCCAAACTCTCCAACCATCTACGATCCCTGCGTAATACTCTGGGACTAAAATCAGTAGCTACAACAGGTCGCTTGAGTTCACGGACTAGTTTCTCAACCAAATAGCCTCTTCCCGAAGCGAGGTCTACGATTGGTCCTTGGGTTGTGAAAAGCCACTCAACCACATAGTCCAATTGGCTGTTCCAGCACTGTAGATACTCTGGAATATACAAGCCTTTGTTTGCTGAATTCTCCGCTATCTGTGCTTCCATGAAGTTGTCCTGTTCTTCTAAGATAAGCGCACGGAAAAATTGATCGGCAGGAGCCAGTGTATTCAATGGCGCATCCATTAATTGATGCTCAAGCTCGGAATGCTCGCGTAAGTATTGCATTAGGCCGCTGTCAGCTTGCTCCCAAAGATCATTGCGTGGTAACTCTGAGCTAAGGAATAGGCCGATTCCATCGCGAACAGGGTAGGTTGTATCACAGGTGTTACAGCGTGCTTCTGCTGTTTCAATATGATTTTGGTCTTGCTCGCCAATGATCCAGTCCAATTTGTCATGGCAGGCTGGACATTCCAGCATTTCCATCAGATACGTGTGCATTTGACTCCCTTGGATTTACTGAGCGGCTAACGGTGGGCATTACTCGTTGGTAGTTTCGACAGGCTTATCCCGGCGGGACGGGACGAGGGAACGCCGCTTCGACGGAACCAGCTTTGAGCCACGAAGACTGTCCAAAAACGCCAGACTCCCACCTTGCAGCCTCGGCACTCGCCCGGGGATCGGGTGCAAGTTATGTTGGGCGGGCCGCACATGTCGAAACTGTCGCCGATTGTACAATTCACACCTTTACGATGTTGCTTCGGTGATCACCTATGCGCCTGGTCACATTTAAGCACATCGGAAACAGCCTCTGCCAAAATACCATCCACTACGATGGATGCGGTAGTGGGTTGATCAATTTCAAGGCTGGTTACAGAGGCTTCCGCTACATTCACCACCCAACTCATTGCTAGGTCAGGCGAAATCTTGCCAGTGTTAATCACTAGATCGAAGGCATGGATGGCATTCCAGGGGACCCGGTAAAACTCCTCCACAAATGCCACTCGAACTTTATCGTTGTTTTTCACCACGGATGCGGCTTGCTCAATGGACATCTTCTGTTGCGTCACTACGCGCCCGACCCGTACAGAGAAGGGAGCTTGCAAGCGCACATGGAGAACATCGGCAAACCCAGCTAAAACTTCAAAACTACTCCGTCCGAGGAGCACGACGTTGCCATGCTGGGCAACCGCTTGGATCACCTGATTGAGCATTTTTACCATTTCATCCCGTTGTGTCTCTCGCTGCGCATCGAATCTCTCCCAAAAGGTCGGCAGCGTGGCGTATTCTTTATCGAATTCGACAAACCCATACTGGCCAAGTAGGATGCCAATCAATTTTTGATCCACAAAATGGTAGTTCAGAGTCTGGGCGACCTGTTGAGCAATGTAATCGCCCTCGCTCCCGAATTCTCTGGAAATGGTGATCACAGACATTTTTGCGACTCCTTTCCTGATCAAAACGGTTGTTCAAAAGATATCAGTAGAACCAAACCGGTCAAGGATTTGTCCGATACTATTATTGCACAAATTCCCGGCCTTTTTCAACAACCGCCCAACGGTTTGCGTTACCCGCGGGTGGGCGGGATGAGATAACGCTGCTTTGCCGGAACCAACTCCAAGCCACGCAAACTGCCTGAAAACGCGGCGACTCCCACCCGTCGGGTGTACGCTGTGTTGGGCGTTCTTAATCTGTTTTTGTCCTTATACATTAATTATTAAGACACGAGTACTAATAATAAACCATCTATCGTTTACTCGTATCAAAATTGCTTCATTTATGCTGCCCTGCGGATCGTATCGCACGACAGCCTTGTTATCTCGAATGGCAATGCTTTCAAAACGTATTTCTGATTGAATATATGGATCAGGACAATAACGAACTGGTTTCTTTGTTGGAGCTATTTTTGTTGAGCTATCAGACATACCCTCTGTTGATGAGCCAGGATATGGATCGCCACTTCTAGACCACAAGAAATATGCCTTTTTGTAAGTTAAATAGCCAGCTTGGCTAATAAACTCATTTCCGAGATACTTGCCAATCAACAACTTACTATTTTTGCTAAGTCTATGATCCTCTATGCCAATATATACTTCTTCGAGCAAGTTGAGATCGGAGTTGGGATCACAAAAGGGGATATGTTGTATTTCATAGCTTCTTGTTATTACGTCCTTGATTGGCTGGACATCGGGATTATC
>DASTJG010000402.1:0-7664 GCA_035716785.1 Anaerolineales bacterium | reverse complement strand
TCCTCATGGATGCGGTGAAGGGGGTTGCGGGTCTGGAAGGCGACCACATTATCGTGGCCCATCTCCTCCAGGCATTCGCGCACCTGGGCAGGTGTATGGCGCAGATTCACGAAATCATAGTACTTGGGCAGGTTCACAACTTTGATCGGGCCGGAGATGCAGACCTTGCCCCAGCGTCCCATCTCGGAAACCATCGGGTGGCGGGGATCGGTCGAACCGTATGCGCGTGCGGCTTCCGTTTCCAGATCCCAGTGATAGACCTCATCGAGGGTGAGGATCGCGATCACATCGTTGTTCGTGTTCCGCAAAACAAGATCTTCGCCAACAGTCGGCAGTTCCTTGGGATCGGCTGTCAGCGTGATCGGAAGCGGCCAGAGGGTGCCATCTGCCAGGCGCATTTCGTGCAGCACACGCTCATAATCCGCCTTACCCATAAAGGTGGTCAGCGGCGAAAAGCCACCCGTGGCGAGCAGTTCAAGATCACAAAGATTACGCATGGTGATCTTAATGGAGGGCAGTTTGGGCGCGCGCGCAAGCAGTTCTTCGCGCTCTTTTGCATCCACAACCAGATTTACCAGTTTTTCCCCATAAGGGGCGATGAGTTTTGCTTTCGTCATTATTATTTCTCCATAAGTTCCAAGACCCTGGAAGTCTCTTTGTAAATTCCCAACCACGGGTCGGCCGGTAAAGACTTCCGAAGTTTGATGTTTTCAGACAAGGCGCTATTATATCCTAAAATTCAGTCGATGAATTTTGGAATTTGGTTTTGAAGCTTTGCAGGAGGAAAGCCTTCCCAGCGGCTCATTCGGAAGCCGGCGCCAGATCATCGCGAAGAAACAACCGAAAAGATTCCACATTCAAAATGAGGGTATAGTTTTCCTGCAGGTATGTTTCAAGGGCAGGAATATCAAAGCGCGCCATCAACACCTGTTCCGGTCGGTATTCACGCATCGCTGTCAGGATGTCAGCCTCCGTCAAGGCACCGGTGGCCAGTCGCTTACTGGAGAACGTTGCCAGATTGGGCGGGACCGGCCGCTGAACGCGAAAAGCGTACATGGGCATGTCGGTCATGATCCAGTTCGTTTGATCGACATATTCATCCATCGTGCGCAGTACTCTCAGTTTTCCCGGTGTAGCCCGCAGAGTGAAGTCTGTGATGCGAGGGCTGTTCATCAACTCTTTATTAAGCGTTGGCACATAGTAGTTCGTGACAAATATAAAGCCTATCAAGGCACCCACGCCCAACAGGGTCTGAAAGCGAATCAGGTTAGAGACATGCCTCAGACGTACAAGAGAAAGAAATCCTTCCCCCACACCTGCGGCGGCCAGCATCGTGGCCGGGATCGTGACCAACAGTTGATGATGATAAAAAACCGGTGAATAAAAACTGAATAGCGTATAGGCCAGCGCACCCCATGTCAGTGGATATAGGGTCAGCCAGTTTCGTTTGTAGATGGCAAATACTATTCCTGCGAGTGCTAAAAGCAACAATGGAACAGCAGCCTGAAGCCGGGTATTAATTGTGTAGCCCTCGCCCTGCAGCCAGTCTGTTGTCGGTGCGGTAGCATGAGGCAGGATGATCGCCTCTACATTTTGCAGGCCGACCAGGGACAATCCCAGCACGAGTCCCAGTCCTCCGAAACAGAGGCTCCAGATCCATGCTGGCCGCAGCATTTTCCAGGAGAGTCCCTCGTCGCGTTTATCGAAATATGCCGTGGCGGTAATACCGATCAATAAAATGGGCGCTAAAGAACCGGTAAACAACTTAATGAGCACAGAGAGGGCCAGTGCGAAACCGGAAAGCGCCAGCCAAAGATCCCTCTTTTGAAGATGCCAGAGGGTTACAAAAAGCATCGATACGCCAGCCAGGGCAATGGAGGGTACGCCGATCATCACAGATGTACTCAGTCGCAGATATTCCGGCACCATGATCACCAGCGGCAAAAACAGGATGGCGGCCAGCTTTCCCCAGGTGAGCTGCAAAAATTGAGTACAAGACCAGACCAACAGGGTGGCAAACAACAAGACTAGCAAGCGAGCAGGATTGACCTCGAACCCCACAACCCGCAGCACAAGCGCCAGAATGTGTGTAAACAGCGGAGGCTGGTCACTGGACACATCGCTGTACAAAGGGTAACCAAGCGTTACCAGCATCGAGCGCATCAAGTTCAAGCCTTCGTCCGTATCGAACTGAAGCTTTTCCCGAAAAGGATAGTAGGAAAACACAAAAGCCAGAAAGATTAGGGCAATCAGAACAGGCAGGGCGATTGCCACTAACTGGTTCCACCACGACTTCTTTGTTAACTGGTTTTTCATATAGAAAGGGAGCAGGTAAATATGCAGAAGATTGCGCCAAGCTTGCGGCAGTTTATTATAACATCGGGTAAAAGTGCCCAATTTCCTCAATGTTATAATTTCTTTGGAGATCCAAAGATGAAGCAAACGGTTCAAAAGCTGTTTAGCAACGAAACCTTTATTGCCATTTTAATTATTTTCCTGACAACTTTGCTCACATACGGTGTCAGCATACCGAAACTCGGATACTATCGTGACGATTGGTATCTCTTGTGGTCGGGTCAGGCCCGCGGCGCTGCGAGCATCATTCCATTGTTTTCCACCGACCGCCCATTTATGGGTGTTGTTTATTCCTTCGTCTATCGTCTTTTGGGCGATACGATCGTCAACTGGCATTTGTATGCATTGTTATGGCGCTTTATCGGCGGACTGGCATTTTTCTGGATCCTGCGCCTGCTCTGGCCCAATCATAAATATCTCACCACCGTGATGACCGTGCTTTTTATCGTTTATCCCGGTTTTCTATCGATCCCCAATGCAAACACGAAACAGAATCATCTCTATGGGTTTGGCACCGCGCTTCTTTCGATTGCCTTGATGCTCCAGGCAATGAAGACAAGGAGTCAGGCGTGGAAAATCACACTCCATCTTCTATCCCTTATCCTGACCGCGAATTATTTATTGATCTATGAGTACATGATCGGCTTTGAAGGCACACGGATCATATTGCTGGGATATTCGTTGTGGCAGGATGGAATAAAGAACGTGCGTGCACTGATTCGGGAAGTCTTTACGCGGGTCTGGCCCTATCTCCTCGTTACAGCAGGATTCCTGTACTGGCGCATCTTTATCTTCGACAGCTCTAGAAATGCAACGGACGCCGGCAGGTTGGCTGAAAATTACTTTGCCGATCTTCGTCACATGTCCTTCCGATTGATCCTGGAAACGGTCAAGGATTTTCTGGACACCTCGATTTTTGCGTGGTTTGTCACGCCCTACCAGTTGATCGCTACATCCCGGTATGCCTATTTGGGGACCGCGGTATTCATCGCCGGAGTGGTCATTGTACTGGTTTTGTTGTACACGGTCATCTACAAAAGAATGTGGGACACAGATGCTGTCGAGAAGGATTCCCTGCTGCTCCGTGATTTCATGGGGATAGGTTCACTGGTAATTCTTTGCGCGATCGTGCCGGTCATTTTTTTCGGCAGAAATGTGGAACTTTCCGACACGTACAAAAGCTACGGCCTGCATCCAATCCCCGGAGTGATCCTGTTCGTTACCGGGATCATACTGACACACCAGCCCAGGTTCCGAAAATGGATCCTGGCAACACTGATCGTGATTTCAGTGACAACCCAGCTCCTGAACGCCTCTGACTGGGGGAACTTTTGGGAATATCAGCGCCAGATGTGGTGGCAACTCACCTGGCGCGCGCCGGGTATCAAAGATGGCACAATGGTCATGACGTATAGTACGGGAGGCTACAATCCGCAGCAGGATTATGAGGTCTGGGGACCCATCAATCTGATCTATCGGCCTCACCCGGCTGCGTCACCTTCCATTCAGGCAGAAGTGCTCAACTCTGACACAGTATCCAGGGTCATCAGTAAGCAGGAAGCGGATAGCCTGGTTCGTGATTTTCCAGTGTACAGGGACTATGGCAATTTGCTCCTGATCAGCATCTCTCCCGTGTCGTCCTGTCTCCATGTCATCGATGGAGCCCTGCCTGTTTATTCGGAATGGGAAGCACCGTTAACAATCCAGGCTGGAAAATACTCACAGATCGATCGCATCGTTCCCTCCGGGACGTCCCCGGTTCCCTCGGCCTCGATATTTGGTCCTGAGCCTGTTCATGACTGGTGTTATTACTACCAGAAAGCATCCCTCGCCCGGCAGATCGGAGACTGGGAAGAAATCGGCACAATATACAGGGAAGTGAAAAAGCTAAAGCTCAATACCAGTGATAAATCGGAAATGGTACCTTTCCTGGAAGCTCTTGTGAATCTGGGCGACGATAAGGAAGCCAGAGAGATCTATAAACAGATCAAGGGTAGTCCCAGGACGCGTATCCTCTTGTGCGATTCTCTTGCCCAGGATCCCGGCTATCCACCGGAATTCGGATACGATTACCAGGCGATCCATCAGCTCGTGTGCAAGGACTAAAAAGAGGAAAAGGGGATCAAACTTTCTCGATTTCATCCCATCCTTGGGTGCCACCCCAGCGTCGAATGAGCAGCAGGGGACACCATGTTAGAATTATCGCCGAGATCAAAATGGCGCAAACAATCCAAAAGCTGTTCAAAAACGAGACCTTTGCAGCTTCTCTGCTAATTTTCCTTACCACTGTTATTATCTACGGGGTAAGCATTCCTGAGCTTGGATACTATCACGATGACTGGTTTGTATTATGGTCAGGTCATGTGCGGGGCGCCGAGAGTATCATTCCACTGTTTTCCACAGATCGTCCCTTCATGGGTGTTGTTTATTCATTCGTCTATCGTCTTTTGGGCGATGCCGTCGTCAACTGGCATTTGTATGCACTGCTGTGGCGTTTTATCGGTGGGCTGGCATTTTTCTGGATCCTGCGCCTGCTCTGGCCGGATCACAAATACATTACCACCTTAATGGCCGTGCTGTTCATCGTCTATCCTGGTTTTCTATCTCAGCCGAATGCAAACACAAAACAGAATCATCTCTATGGGTTTGGCACAGCGCTTCTCTCGATTGCCTTGATGCTGCAAGCACTGAAGACCAACTCACGAGGTTGGAAGATCTTTTGCAGTATTTCGTCCCTCATCCTGACAACGAATTACCTGTTCATATACGAGTATATGATCGGTTTTGAGGGAACGCGCCTGATCCTGCTGGGATACGCTTTATTTCAGGACGGTGTCAGGCAATTTCGCTCTTTGATCCGGGAGGCATTCAAGAGAGTCTGGCCATACTGGCTTGTGACAGCAGGATTTTTATACTGGCGCGTGTTCATCTTCGAAGGCTCCCGAAATGCAACGGATGTATCCGGTTTGGCCGGAAGTTACTTTGGCAACTTTCGCTACATGACCGTTCGCCTGATCGCGGAAACGATCAAAGATTTTCTGGATACATCCGTCTTTGCCTGGTTCGTGCAGCCCTATCAGCTGTTTTCCACAGCTCCATATTCAAATCTGGGCTATGCATTCCTGATCGCTTTGATTGTGGTTTCCCTGGTCCTGCTGTACGCCTTCCTGTTCAGAAAATGGTGGGGAGCAGACTATAGTGAGTCCCACACGCCGCGGCTGATCAGGGACTTTCTCTGGATCGGCGCCCTGGTCATTGTGTGTGCAATTGTGCCGGTCATCCTGTCCGATAGACAGGTGGAGCTATATGACTCCTACAAAAGCTATGGGCTCCATCCAATCGCCGGGGTTGTCCTGTTCATTGCCGGGATCGTGTTAATGTTCCAGCCAAAGTTCCGCAGCCTGGTCCCGATCGCGTTGATCGGGATCTCGGTCGCGACCCAGCTTTTGAACGCCGACTTTTGGAAGCCGTTTTGGGAATATCAGCGTCAGATGTGGTGGCAGCTTACCTGGCGCGCGCCCGACATCAAAGACGATACGCTTGTGATGACCTATAGCTCAGGAGGCTACAACCCGCAGCAGGATTACGAGATCTGGGGACCGATCAATCTGATCTATAACCCCGAACCTGCGGAAACCCCGATTATCCAGGCAGAAGTGCTTAATTCCACCACAGCCTATAATGTCGTGGGACAGGATGTTATCAACAACTATGTCCGGGATATCAAGCTTCACAGAGATTTCAATAATGTACTTGTAATGAGCATGTCAACAATTTCGGGCTGCTTGCATGTGCTCGATGGGCATCTGCCCGTTTACTCGGAAAACGAATCATCACTGATACGGCAGGTGGGAGAATACTCCCGGGTCGACCGCATCATCCCATCCGGAACAGCTCCTGTCCCACCCGCATCCATCTTTGGCGCTGAGCCGGAACATGGCTGGTGTTATTACTATCAAAAAGCTTCTCTTGCGCGGCAAAATGGCGACTGGGAAGAGGTGGTCAGATCGTATGATGAAGCACTTGGGTTAAACCTGGAAACAGCGGATAAATCCGAAATGATCCCGTTTTTTGAGGCACTGGTTAACGTGGGAAGATATGATGACGCCGAAACCCTTTATCATAAACAGATCAAAGGGAATTCTGAAGTACGCTTCTCGGTGTGCACGTTCCTGGAAAACGATCCGGGCTACCCGCCCGAGTTTGGCTATGATTACCCGGCGATCCGTGAGCTGCTGTGCGGCTCATGACGGGAAAACAACTCCATAACGCGAACAGGCAGAGGCGGCGCGAGAACGCGACTTAAAGTTCAACCACCCGGCCCGAACGCTGTGAGGCGTGGACAGCCTCCACCAATCTTTGCACGCGAATTCCATCTTCAAGTGTGCACAAAGATTCCACTTCCCCACGGACGACTGCCAGGAAATGTTTCATCTGTTCCATAAACATGACGTTGCGTTCCCACTCCGCCGGGAGCGGATACACTTCCCAATCTTTTTTCTCCGCCCTGTAGATGCGCGTCGCGCCATCGCTAAGGTCCCATTTGATGCTTCCCTGCGTGCCGGCGATATCGAAGGTGTGCACCGGAGGCTGACGGTTATAGTCCAGATGCAAACTGCCCAACGCGCCGTCTGCAAAGCGCAGACCGATCTTCGCCGTGTCTTCCACATCCACTTCCAGGTCGCTGAGCTTGCCAGTGAAGCCCCAGACCGATCCCACCTTTCCCACCAGCCAGGGAAGATAATCGAGTGAGTGACATTGTGTGAGCACTACGCCACCGCCCATATCAGCGCGCGCCGCGTATCCGTTGCGATAATCCTCCCAGGGATGCCAGGCAGGCAGATATTCCCCAAAGTGAACATGTGCAGAGATAATTCGTCCGATCTCGCCCACTTCGATCAACTGTTTCGCGCGGACTAGACCAGGGTGGAAGCGAAATTGGAACGCGACCAGGATTTTCGAACCGCTTTTACGGACGGCACCTTCCAATTCGTCCAGCCTTTGCACGGAATGAGAAATGGGTTTCTCGAGCAGGATGGTGCAGCCCGTCTTCGCCGCGGGAATCGCCACGTCGAGGTGAAAGGCAGTCGGGTTCGAGACAATAACAGCCTCAGGCTTATGTTTTTTGAGCGCTTCCTGTACGTCTGTTTCGACAGGATAGCCTGCCAGTTCATCCTCAGGCAAGGTCGCCTTGCGCGTTCGAAGGAGAACGATGTCGTTCTCTCCCAACGCAATCAAATTACGGAAATGTCGTCTTCCAATGGAGCCGAGACCAGCAATTAGGGTTTTCATTTGTCTTCCTTGGAACA
>DASTJG010000401.1:0-15545 GCA_035716785.1 Anaerolineales bacterium | reverse complement strand
ACTGGTATTTCCAGCCCAGTGCATTGTGCGAGGTGTCCTTCGACTTTCAAGGGACACCTCGTGCTTATGTTCGCAAGCCTGGCGGCACAAAAAAGACTGAAATTCGTTTAAACAACCATAAAGCATCGTCGAAGCAGGCGGAAACGATCATGCTTGCAGGAGATGGGGTGGATGTTCAAGAGTTTCGCAGCACACTACTTCGCGAACTACGCACGCCCAATTCGTTATATAAAGTAAGGCAGTAGGATGATGTCCTCCTTCAAACGCGACAGACATCACCGTCGCAGTTTGAGTATCATTCGGACGGGTGATGTAAGAAAGACGCTGTGAGGCTGTCAAAAGAGTATCGATTTATGAATTGGAGGAATGACTTTAGTGGAAAGAAGGATAGGAGTTTAGAAAGTACTATGGATATCACATTAGCACTCGGTGGTGGCGGCGCCAAAGGGAATGCACACATTGGGGCCCTGCGCCGGCTTGAAAAGGAAGGTTTTCACATCAGAGCCATTGCGGGAACAAGTTATGGTGGGCTTGTCGCCGCGTTCTATGCGTTGGGATATTCACCGGACCAGATCGAAGAAATTTTCGCGGCTGCAGATCAGACCCAGTTTTATGGTCATGCACCGGAGGATGGACCTTCGCTTGTGGGAGTGGCAGGCGTCACCCGGCTTCTCGAGCAGGAGGTTGGCAATCGTACATTTGCCGATCTCAAGATCCCCTGTGCTCTTACCGCGGTGGACCTGAAAAGCGGACAAGAAGTTCTGCTAACAAAAGGGCGGCTGGTGGATGCCATGCTTGCCACGATCGCGCTGCCGGGCATCTTCCCTGCCCGTCACATCGATGGGCTCGAACTTGTGGATGGTGGCACGCTCGACCCGGTTCCGGTGGCGCCGGCGCGCATGCTTGCGCCCCGATTGCCGGTGGTCGCGGTGGTGTTGACGCCCCCCATGGGTGGACCGGCACAGCCCTGGAACATTCCATTTGACAGGTATTGGGCCGGGATGATCCTGTCGCGTTTATTGAGTAAAATGCGCTATGATACGGTCTGGGATGTTTTCTCCCGCTCGCTGGATATTACCTCGCGCGCCATGACCCAATACCGTCTTGAGATGGACCGGCCGGATGTGATCATTCGCCCACAGGTTTCCGAGATCGACACGCTGGATATTGTGGATGTGCGTGAGGTCGCGAAACGAGGGGAGGCAGCCGTGGAAGCGGCCCTGCCTCACTTGAGAAGTCTGTTCACATGGCGCAACCGCTGGCGACGCTCGATCGGAGTCTACAATCATAGAAGTCTGCAATACTAGGAGTCGATGAGTGCGAGATTTGCGTGAGTATACAAAACAAACCAACGTCCGCCTGACATTGGGCGCGTTCCTGTTGCTCTTCGTTGTCGGAGTGGGATTGATCTGGTTGATCTATGGTGGGAGCGCAGCCGGCATGGCATTTACCTGTTTGCTTGCAGCGCTTGTCCCGGTGATCCTTATCCTGCTTGTCTTCGTTGCGATCGAATGGATCCTCAAACGTGCCGGACCTAAATAACGCATCTCTGATTTCATTCAAGGATTGGACTCTGCGGGTTCAAGAATCAACGCATCCATCGCCCCGATTGCTGCTCCTGATTCACGGCCTGACCGGCGACGAAAACTCGATGTGGGTCTTTGCGCGCGATCTGCCGGATCGATATTGGCTGGTGGCGCCGCGTGCGCCGCACGTCGCGATGCAGGGCGGCTATTCCTGGCGCCCGCCGGAGTTCGAAAGCCTGGAGCGGTTCAGCCTCGACCAGCTGCGTGCCGCGGCCGAGGGGTTGATCCGCCTCGTGGACGAGTATGCTGCTTCGGCTGGGTTGGATGTGAGTCTCTTCGATGTGATGGGATTCAGCCAGGGCGCGGCCATGTCGAGTTTGTTGGCATTCCTGTATCCCCAGCGAATCCGGAAGGTTGGCATCCTGGCCGGGTTTGTCCCGGGCGGGTTGGAGGAACTTGTTGCGCAGCGTCCGCTGGAAGGGAAACCCTTTTTCGTTGTGCACGGAACGAAGGATCAAATGGTGACGATCGAGCGCGCCCGGGCTTCGATCGAGATCCTCGAGCAGGCTGGCGCGCAGGTCACATATTGTGAGGACGATGTCGGACATAAAGTAAGCCTGACATGCTTGCGAGCGCTGAAGGAATTTTTCGTTGATTAATCTTCGCTCAGCAGAGCGTTGACTGGCCTCCCGTTTGCAGGTATCCTTAGCGCATCAAGTAGTAGCGACTTCAGTCGCTCTTGAATGGCTGAAGCCGCTACTACATTTCATGTTTATGGTGTAAACAATGAATCAAAACATTTCTCGTCGTGATTTCCTCAAGATCGCAGGTGTGAGCCTGGGCGCGCTGGCATTCAATCCTTACAAGGTATCTTACTTTGACTATTTATCCATCCCCAAACGCCTGCCAGAATTCCCAAAGAGTGAGATCATTGGGCGGATCGTTGACCACGGCATCGATCTTCGCAACAGTCCGACCAATGATCCAAATCTAAATACCTCCGTCGCCAAGCTGGGTGCGGATACGCTCGTGGAGTGGGGACGCCAGGTGGTGGGGAATGTGATTGGCGGATTGAACAATCAACGTTATGTCGAGACCCCTCAGGGCTTTATTTATGCATCCGTTGTGCAACCCACGCGTAACCTGCCGAATACACCGATTACCGCCATGCCGGCCGGGCAGAATGGTTTCTGGGCGGAAGTGACGGTCCCATATGTTGAGCTGGCGCATGAAGGTGCGGTGGCTTCTCCATGGCTGCAGGATCATATCAAATATAACTTCCCACCGCGTTTGTATTATGGCCAGGTGGTTTGGATCGATCAGATCCGTACGAACAATGGCTTTCCGGAATACCGCTGGAATGAAGACGCAAATGGTCACGGGTATGGCTATGGCGCCTATGGTGAGTTCTTCTGGGGAGATGGTGCAGGGCTTAAAGTGCTGACCGATGCAGACGTGGCGCCGATCAACCCCGACGTTGACCCGAACAATAAAAAGATCGTTGTCAGCCTGGATTATCAAACGTTATCCTGTTTTGAGGGGAACACCGAAGTCTACTTTTGCCGTATTTCAAGCGGGTTGAAGTATGATGCTTCCGGGCAGATCAGCGATAAACTCGCGACGCCTGTGGGCAACCTGCTCACGCATTGGAAGATCATGTCCTTGAACATGACTGCCGGTTCGTATCAGACAGGTTACTCCACTCCGGCGGTGCCCTGGAATACCATGATCAGCGGCGACGGGATTGCCATCCACGGCGCTTTCTGGCACAACGCCTTTGGAGAAAAGCGCTCGCATGGCTGTATCAACGTCCGGCCTGAAGATGCAAAGTGGATCTTCCGCTGGACGACCCCGTATGTTTCCCTGGCACAAAGTGAAATGCGGCTATCTTTACCGGATCATGGCACGACGGTGGTCACCACAGAGACCACTTTATAGGGAATAGGTTTAATGACAAAGAGGACCGCATGGATATCGCGCAGGTAACATTTGGGCTGGCGTTTCTGGCTGGCCTGGCTTCTTTTCTTTCTCCGTGTGTTTTTGCACTGGTTCCTGCTTACATCGGTTATCTCGGCGGTCGGGCGGTGGGCGGTGAGGTCACAGAGAGTAGTCGCTTCGTGACCTTCACACATGGATTGGCTTTCGTGCTTGGGTTTAGTGTCATCTTCATCACATTTGGAACGATCGCGGCCGCGCTGGGGAGCCTGCTCTTCGACCTGCGTTTCATTCTCGAGAAAGTAGGCGGGATCGTTGTAGTGATCTTTGGCTTACACATGATCGGTGTCTTCCGGATCCGGTTTTTGGAATATGATACGCGTGTTCAGCAAGTGCCCGATCG
This sequence comes from Anaerolineales bacterium, assembly GCA_035716785.1. Lineage (GTDB taxonomy): Bacteria > Chloroflexota > Anaerolineae > Anaerolineales > Villigracilaceae > Defluviilinea. Next base: position 11,681 of record DASTJG010000401.1, on the reverse strand, counting down.
CAAGTGGGGCTATCTTTCTTCTGCGTTGATGGGCGTATTCTTCTCCGCCGGTTGGGCGCCCTGTGTGGGACCCGTGCTTGGCACGATCCTGACGTTTGCAGCAAATGGCGGCTCGATCTCCGCCGGTATGTCGCTTCTCTCTGCCTACTCGGCCGGGTTGGCGATTCCGTTCCTGGTCGCGGCGCTTGGCGTCGGGTGGGTCTCGGTTGTTTTGCGCAAGTATGGCAAAGCCATGCACTATGTCGAGATCGCCATGGGCGTCGTTTTGGTGATTCTGGGCGTGATGCTCTTTGCCGGTATTTTTGAATTGATCGCACAGCGAGGTCAGTTCTTCTACTTCGATTTTGGTTTATAGGTTCCTGGTGCAATGATCACTGTCACTCTTTATACACGCAAAGACTGCCATCTCTGTGAACAGGCCAAAGCCGATCTGGAATCGTTGCAGGAGAAGTACCCGCATCGCCTGGTGGAAATCGATATCGACAGCGATCCTGTTCTTCAGAAAAAATATCTGGTCGAGATCCCGGTCGTTGAAGTGGGGCCGTATGTCCTTAAGTCTCCGTTCGACAAACAAAAGTTGATGATGACGCTGGGCGCGGCAGGTGACCGGCGCGGTCAGCTCGATAAGTTGGGACGCCCGGACCACCACGACCGCGTCCGCCGCGGCCAGACGATCAGCCGCAGCGACCGCATCATGGACTGGATCTCCAGACATTATCTCGCGCTTATCAACTTCTTCATCCTGCTGTACTTCGGCTTGCCCATTCTGGCACCGGTACTGATGAAGTCCGGCGCGACCGTCCCTGCCAATGTGATCTATACGATCTATAAGCCGTTGTGCCATCAATTCGGGTTTCGCTCGTTCTTCCTGTTTGGCGAACAGGCCTATTATCCGTTAGCGGAAGCGGGAATTTCCGGCGTCAAAACGTTCGAACAGGTGACGGGCTTCGAAGACCTGGAGAATCCGTTAGCTTATTCCCGCTTGCAGGCCCGCCAATTTACAGGCAATGAAACAGTGGGTTATAAAATTGCGCTCTGTGAACGTGACATAGCGATCTATGGTGCAATCCTTCTCTTTGGTATTGTTTACGCCTTGACCGGCCGACGGATCAAACCCCTGCATTGGATCCCGTGGATTTTGATCGGACTGGGTCCGATCGGGCTGGATGGTTTCTCGCAGTTGTTCAGTCAGATGGAATGGTCATGGCTGGTGTCTCTCCTGCCTTATCGTGAAAGCACTCCTTTCCTGCGCGTGCTCACCGGCGGCCTTTTCGGTCTGACCACCGCCTGGTTCGCCTACCCCTACATGGAAGAGTCCATGACAGAGTCGCGCCAGTTCTTTATCAAGAAGTTCGAGTCCATTCGACAGAACATGGCCGCTTCAGAGGACTCACCAGGGTGAACGGGCTTATTTTTCTTTAGAGGTTGTTTGCGATGGCTTTCATTCAGCATAATGGTGTTCGTTACTATCAATTTGATGAATTACAGACTCGCCATGCTTTGTTCACGCGGCATGGTGGCGTCAGCCCGAATCCCTGGGGGTCGCTGAATGTCGGTGGGACAGTGGGAGATGACCTGGAACGTGTCCGCGAAAATCGTAAACTCTCCTTCCAGGCGCTGGGTTGCACGCCTGAATCCATATTTGATGTCTGGCAGGTGCACAGTGCAGATGTGGTCTGCGCCCGGGCACCCAGGCCCACAGACGAATCCTATCGCCAGGCGGATATTATCCTGACCGATCAGCCGAACGTCACACTCTTTATGCGTTTCGCAGACTGCGTGCCGATCCTGGTGCACGACCCGCACAAGGGTGTGATCGGTCTGGCGCATGCGGGCTGGATGGGCACCCTGCGCGGCGTGGCGCATACAACGGTCGAGGCAATGAAGAAAAATTACGGCTCGAATCCGGCAGATATCATTGCCGGGATCGGTCCTGCGATCGGTCCCGACCATTACGAGATCGGCGCGGATGTCATTCTGCAGGTCATGCAAAAATATGGGGACGAATCCGAATTGTTCCTCAAGTCACACCGCGGGAAGATCCATTTCAACCTGTGGGATGCCAATCGCGTTGCGCTCGAACGTGCCGGGGTAGGGCAGATCGAAAACTCCGGTATTTGCACAGCCTGCCATACCGAGGACTGGTTTTCGCACCGCGCCGAAAAAGGTCGTACTGGCCGCTTTGGGGCGTTGATCTCGCTGCAATGATTCCCTTTTCACTAAGACGTGGCTTTCTCGAAGTCGAAAACGAGTCTGCCAATCCTCGCTAATCTGCGCGAATTTTCAAAAAATTCGTGTGAATTCGCGGAGATTGGCGGATAAAACTCTTAGCCGTTAAGACTTTGATAAGCCCATACATTACGGGAGAGGGGTTAGGGAAGTCTAAAAGATTATAATTATTGCATGACCAACCTTGTCTCCTCGATTCGCGAAAATTATCAATACACGCTTAACCAAATTGCAAAGGCAGCGAGCAAGAGTGACCGCACGTCTGGTGAAATTCGACTGGTGGTCGTGACGAAGTCACAGCCTGTGGAAGTTGTACAAGCCGCGCTTGAAGCGGGTGTGCGCATTCTCGGAGAAAATTATCCTGAAGAGGCTGTTACAAAAATGCAATCTCTCGTGGAACAAAGTGGTGTAGAATGGCACATGATCGGTCATGTGCAGAGCCGCAAAGCCCGCCTCGTGGCTGATCATTTTGCACTTTTACATTCCCTCGATAGTCTCAAACTCGCGCAGCGCCTCGACCGTTTTGCTGCTGAACGGGATCGTGTTTTACCGGTTCTGCTGGAGTTCAACGTTGGCGGGGAAGAGAGCAAGTCCGGCTGGGATGCCTCGGAGGAAGCGCGCTGGAATGCATTGATGCCTGAAATTGCTGATTTGCTTAATTTGTCCCATGTGCGCGTGCATGGATTGATGACGATGCCTCCCCTCGGAACAAACCCGGAAGCCTCGCGTCCGTTCTTTCTGCGCCTGAGGCGGTTACGTGACCATCTGGCGACTCAGTTTCCGGACGCGGACTGGCATGAGCTTTCAATGGGCACGAGTGCAGATTACATTGTCGCTGTAGAGGAGGGCGCGACGCTTGTCAGAGTAGGGACCGCCATTGTGGGTGCACGCCAATATAAGCGCAACGATCCTGCGGACCAGCGCAGCACGACGCAAAGCGGCAGTGTGGACAAATCGGAGGTTGAAGCGTGATTAATCTGTTAATTCTTTTTGTTAGTGCTTTATTTCAATTGTTGTTCTGGTTGGTGTTCATTACGGTCATCCTGTCTTATTTCATGAACCCTTATCACCCTGTGCGACGTGCGCTTGACAGTTTCGTGGAACCAATGCTTGCGCCTATCCGGCGCATCCTGCCTCCTATTGGAGGATTGGATTTTAGCCCGTTTGTTTTGCTCCTCCTTCTTCAGCTTCTTGGCAATATCATCATTCGTCTGCTGTCTACATTGAGGTGAACTATGTCTGATCGCAAATTCAACTTACACAACGGCAAAAAGGGATCAGCCCTGGCAGTGCGCGTCACGCCGCGTGCCAGCCGCAATGAAATCGTGGAATTGATGGAGGATGGAACCATCAAGGTGCGCCTGGCCGCCCCGCCCTCGGATAATGAAGCTAATGAGGCACTGATCGGTTTTCTTTCCGATGTGCTTGGCGTACCCAAATCCCGCCTGGATATTGTGGCGGGCGCATCCGGCCGCGATAAATTGATCTCGGTGGTAGACATGGATGCGGAGACTGCCCATCAGCGCATCCTGGCTCATCTCGGATAAGAAATTATTTTTGTTTATGGAAGTGACAGTCACGTTCAACGTGACTGTCACTTTTTAATTTGTGGGGCTGTACAAATTGCGATAGGTGCTGAAGATCTCGTAAATGAGGCGGATGTAATCGCGTGTTTCCTGAAAGCGGACCACCTCTACGAACAGGTCAGGGTCACTGCCTGCCAGCTCTTTCCAGGCAAGTGCATTGCCGGGGCCGGCGTTGTATGCGGCCAGCCCGCCGTAAAGATCGCCGCCCAACAGATCCCTGTTCTTGGCAAGGTAATAGGCGCCGAACCTCGTGCTGACGATCGGACGATACAAATCTTTCTGCTCGTAAGCAGGCGGCCAGCCGATATCTGTTGCGATCTGCTGCCCGGTATCGGGGATGACCTGCATCAATCCGTGCGCCCCAGCACCGGAGCTGACAAACCCTTCGAATAGGCTCTCCTGACGGATCACGCTGAACATGAAGAGGGGATCAAGTGCATATCGGCTGGCTTCCGTGATGATCAGGTCGTGATAATACAATCCATAACGGATATGACTGAAATAGGCGGGCGCGGCAAGCGAGGCGGATTGAGTTTCCAATCCTGCCAGGGTCAGGACCTCGCGCGCGGCAAAGACTGCAGAGCGATACAAGCCAATCTCCAGCAAATGGTTGGCAAGCCTGAAACTGGAGACCGCATCGGCCGCGACCGATTCCCGCAGGGACTCGAATTCATCGCGCGCCTCAATGTACATCCCAAGTTCCCAAAGCTCCGTGCCGCGCACAAACCTGGGATCCTGCGCAAGCTGGCCAGGGCCGGTCAGGTCGGTTTCGGGCGGCAGTCCAAAGGTGACGCGCACCCAGGCTTCTGCCTCCTTGCGTTCCTGCGCTAAGTCGAAATCCAAATTTGTGGAGGCAGCGGCTGCGAAGGGAGCGCGTCCCAGGAGCAGGTCAGCGGCGCGCATGCCGTAGTACCCGGCGGGGTCCGCGGCTTGGGCCTGCTGCCAGGAGGCTTCCGCAGAAGCCTCGTCGCCTGACTGCTGCTGGATCTTCCCGATCCAGAGATAGGCGCGGGCTTTATCCTCCGCCTTGACGGAAAGCAAGAGGCTGCGCTGGAAAGTAGTTAAGGCTCCCGCCTGATCACCAAGGCGATAACGTGCAATGCCTGCCAGGAAGAGGGCAAGCGCGACGTTCTCACTCCCCGAATACTCATCCGCGATCCGTTCCCAGGTTTCTGCCGCGGCCTGCAGATCCCCGCTGCGTTCTGTGGTGCGTGCAGCACTCATCAAAAAGTCCGGCGAAGAGGGAGAGGCAGGGTAGGTTGCCACAAAATCGAGATATGTCTTTATGCCCGCTTCAAAATTATTGAGGGAGGCCCATTCGAGAAACGCCTTTTCATCCCATGCCTCGACGACACGCGGGTGCTCCGGTGCGCTTTTGATGAAATAATCGAGTTCCTCCACTGCCTCCTGGGTGCGCTGCAGGTCACGCAGCGTGAGCGCACGATAGTAATGTGGGGTCCCATCGTTGATGGAATTGGCCGCGATATAGCGATCAAAAGCGACGAGCGCCACGTCATATTGTTCGGCGTAGTAATCAACCAGGGCGCGGTCGAGATCATCCACTTGCACGCCTGCATCCACCAGCGCGACCAGCGCGAGATACGAATAATAGGACAGCGGATAACTCTCAACCGTATGCAAATAACGCGTATGTGCTTCCTCTGTCTGACCAAGTTTGATGTACGCGTTCCCCGCGTAATAATCCATTTGGGCTTTGATGTAATCGTTTGTTGTGGCGGTGAAGATCTGATCGTAGAGGGTCAACGCGCCGGCGTAGTCCCCGAACGCGGCCCGAGCCTCGGCGATCTTGATCTGCAGGTCCAGCCCATCGTCCAGGCGGGCCGCGGTCAGCGCGGTGTTGTACGCGTTCTGGGCATTGGTGTAATCTCCGGCTTCATAGAGCGCGTCGCCGCGATAGTCCTGAACATATGCGTCCAGCACCGGTATGCGTGTGCTGTAGGTGTTGTAGGCATCTGCCGCCTGCTGGTACTGTTCCAATCCATCGTAAGCTCGCCCGATCAGGAAAGGCGCACGAGCGGCATAGGTGGAATCGGGATACGCACTGATCAGATTGTTGAGCGTATTAATGGCTTCCGGATAGCGCCCGTCTGCAAGTTCGGTTCGTCCCGTGCCCCAGAGCGCCGCAGCTTTGATCGCATCATCGGTCGAGTCGTTGAACGCCGCGAGATATTGCTCGCGCGCCAGATCATAATCACCATAAAACAATGCCTGATCGCCTGTATCGATCCGGACGACCGGCTCCATTGTTGGCAAAGGCGTGGAGGTGGGTAAGGGTGTGTTTGTGGGGGGAGGTCCCGGCGTATTGCTCGGGGTGACTGTCGCAATGGGAAGCGGGATAGGAAATGACTGGCAGGCAGCCAGGACGAACACGATCCATAGCCACGCCAATTTTTTAGTTGAATTCATACAAACCTTATAACGGATGAAATGGGGGATGTCAACGAGTCTATTTATCCTGCTCTCAGGAAAGAACCTCCACGCTCATCCCCAGCCGGATCCTGCCCTCGTTCAATGGAATGACATTCTGCCCGAAGATCGCTCCGAGCCTGTGTTTGCGGTATTTTCCGAGAGTTTTGAGGGGTTCCTTGCTTTGTTCGAGCGTTTCCTTGTCTATTGTCGTGACCACGCAGCGGACGCACGGCTTGACGACTGCTAATTCAACGTCGCCGACCTTGATTCTGTTCCAGGTATCTTCTGCGAACGGCTCACCGCCCTTCACAACAAGATTCGGGCGGAAGCGGTTCATCGGGACGGGCGTTTCCAGGCGCGAGTTCAAATCCTGGAGTCCTTCTTCCGAAGTCAGCAAGATCGGGTAGCCATCTGCAAAGCCGGTGTGGTCATCGGCGTTGACTGCGTACTCTTCATTGACCCTGCGCTTGTAGCCATCCGCAAAATGGACGAGTCTGACCGCTGTCCCAAGCCAGTCCGAGAACCAGCGCGCGGCCTCCTCACCCTGGTCGATGGCATGGACACCTTTGCTCTTCCAGATGTCGACGGGCCAGGATGTGCCCGAGGTTTGAATTCCCAATTGGATCGAATCATAGTCCGGCGCGGACAGCTCGAGCGTGCCATCGCTCAACTTTGGAGTGACCAGCGCCAGGCGCGGATGTTCGCGTTGAGTAAGGAACTGTCCCTGTTCGGTCACGACCATCATGCGGCGGTCGTGTTCCAGTCCCATGCGTTCCACACAGGCTGAGTCCACTTCAAATCCGCGGCAGGCTTTAATAGGATAGTAAATAATGTTGGATAGAGTAATCATTGGATTGTATCGTAAATCATTTTTGAGATCGTCGCCATGCAGGTGTGGGCTTCATCTGCCTCCGCGAAGCCGCATGTCATGATCGAGAGCGCATAAGGCTTTCGATGTTCGGAATAAACAATTCCCGTGTCGTGATAAACATTGCCGTCCCAGCCTGTCTTGTGCGCGACCCTGACCGGTTTGGGGAGCAGGGCAGGGATGCTCTCGTTGAACTCCTGCCCGAACAGGATCGTGGTCATTTTTTCGCAGGCTGATTTGGAAACGACTTTTCCCTCGGCGATCAGCTTCATGGTTTGCGTCAGCCCACGCGCGCTGGCTTTGTTGTTCAGGCCGAGATCGCGCGCGGCGTCATCGTTGATGCCGCGCAAAACAGATACACCGGAAATGCCGAGCGCCTGAATAAAGTCATTTACACTTTTCGTGCAGATCTTTTCCAGCAGGATATTTGTGGCGAGATTGCTGCTGCGTACGATCATCAGGCGCGTTAATCTGCCGATCGATTCGCTTTCGCCGAGACGCGCATAAAGCGTCTTTTCGGCATCATCGCTCTCCAGCAGCGAGAATTTGCTTCCATCTGCGATGCTGGTAAAGGAGTTGGTGATGGGGAGGCAGTTTTCCAGCGACAGCAATCCCTGTTCTGCTTGATGGAAGACCTCCATCATCACATGCACTTTGAAAGTACTGGCAGGATGATAGGGTTCATCAGCATCGATGAGGATTTCCTGTCCCGTTTCAAGATCGCCCGTAGCAATCGAAATAGTTTTATCTTTTTGCTCTGCAATGAACGTCTCGAGTTCGCGCATGAGCGCAATTTTACTGCATATGTAAGTTTCACTCAGTGACGTTGATCCCTACGATGACATAGGCGGTCACAGGGCTCTCCTCAGTTTCGAATAATAAAACATTATTCCCTCAATGAATTCGAGAGAATATTTTCGGATTTATAAGTCTATACCCCCTGCGCTTTGCTATTATTCCTCTTTCGCCTCTTCCCGGTATTTAAACGAGACTTTTACTTTTGCCCGGTAGGCGATCACTTTCCCTTCTTCCAGTTGCATGTCAAGTGCTTTAATTTCAGCGACGCGTAAGTCTTCCAGCGTCTGCGCGGCGCGCTCTACGGCTACAGTCGCAGCTTTCTCCCAGGATTCGGTGCTGGTGCCGATCAACGTAATCACTTTATAAACACTATCTGCCATTTTTCTCTCCTTTTCTAAACCTCTTTAATCACTATACAATATTTTTCATGGCAGTACAACAATTTTCATCAGATTCTCACATCGTCGCGATGTGTTTTACCGCTACCAATCGTCCCTGATCGCAGGGAATTGCCTGTATAATTTTAGGAAACAGCGCGATAATAGATCAGCTCGCAGCAAGGAATACAACCCCAAGGAGGCATGTCATGGCTGATTCTGAGCAATCGACAGTAGTTGACGAACAATATGTTTTAAATCAGTACAAGACCAAAATTGATTACTATTGGGCATCGAGCAGCAGCAACAAAAAGGCGTTTAAGCGCTATCGTACCTGGACGATCGTTCTTGGCTCGCTGGTAACCCTTGTTTCCTCGATCTCCGCTGCCGAGTTTCTTCAGGATCCTGAATGGTTGAAAAATGTGTTTTCAGTTGCGACCCCGATCATTGCAGCAACATTGACTGTCATTAACGGGTTGGGACAAAATTTTCATTGGGGCTCCACCTGGCGTGACATGGTCGTCAACGCAACCCGCCTGGAAAAGGAGCGGGATCGCTTCCTGGCGATCAAAAAAGAAAAAAGGGACATCGAGAAGGAACTCGACATCCTGAACTCGATTGTGCTCGAAGAGACAAGGAATTTTTTCCAAAGAGTGCTAGACAGCGAAATCAAGCCAAAAGACCCGTCCAATTCTCAAGGCTAAAATAAAAAATTACGGCCCTTTGTGTTTTTGGCACAGAGGGTTCGTTTTATTTAACTTCGCAAACTACTCGAAATCCAATAACCTCCTCCGCATCTGTTTGCAGGAATTTCATCCGCGCCGCGCTGCGACAGAGGTTGGGCGGCTCATGCCACGACCCGCCGCGTGCCACGCGATAGCGGCTGTCTTTGTTTTGATATGAACTATCATCTCGGGGGGAAGAACTGTAATCGTACAGCCAGTTATCCGCGCACCATTCCCACAAATTGCCGTGCATGTCGTATAGGCCGTAGGCGTTGGGCGGGAAGGTCCCGCCTTCGGTGGTGACGTGAATATAACGTCCGCGCGGCTCTGCTCGAAACGAGTGCTCACCGTTGAAATTCACAACATCGATAGTGATCGTTTCGCCGAAGCTGAAAGGCGTTGTCGTCCCGGCGCGGCAGGCATACTCCCATTGGGTTTCGCTGGGCAGGGAATACCTCCGCTCGGTCTTCTGCGAGAGGCGCTGGCAGAACTTCTGTGCATCCTCCCACGACACTCGTTCTACGGGCAGGTGGTCCCCTTTGAACCGGCAGGGAGGCAGCTTGCCCATGACGGCTTTCCACTGTCCCTGCGTGACGAGGAACTTACCCAACATGAACGACTTGATGGTGACGAAGTGCTGTGGGTATTCGTCAGGGTTGCCGGTATTGGGGAGCGATCCCATTCTGAACATGCCTGACGGGATCACGATGAGATCGAGACCAAGACCATTGCCAAGATCCTCTGTGAATTGCTCGGCTGTGTGTCGGGTCTGTGCGACGACCTCGCCTTTTTCATTGATGGTCGGTGTTTCGAATTCAATGAGGGTCATTTCTGTTTGTCCTTGGACTTATCCATGTGACAGCAATGACTAACAGATCGGCAATGACCAGGGCACCCGCCTTGATGAAAAAGGAAGGCGGTTTCAGTGTGTCGAGATATGCCACGTCTTCGGGCGTGAATTGACCCGGCGCGGCAGCGATACTTGCCTGGAGTGCATTCCAGAGTCCAACTTCGCGTTGATGGTGAACCGATAACGTGTACACGCTGAATACCGCGATCATCAGGAAGACGATGGTGATGTGGATCCGGACTCTCCTCCTGGTGACCAGTCCATCGTTAGAGAGGACATATCCGATCACAGCTACGGCAATGATGATCTGAAAATTCCAGATCTCGAAAAAGCGTTGACCGTGCTGCAGAAGGATGTTGATCAGTCCGGAGTAGGCTTCCATGGAATTCTCCAATCAATCGCGCGCTTCGTCTGCACTCGCCTAGTGGCTCGCTCCGCTCAGCGCGAAAACGTCTGATTACGCAAATGACTCGTACAACGAGCGTGCCTGAACAGTGCTCTCCGAACTCCAGTTCTCAGGCAGGGGCGTGCTCACAGTAACGGTTCCGCCCGCGGAGATGTCGAAGTAATTGTCGCTAAAAACGGCGTCTATCCCATCGATGGAAAGCTCGACGAAACGCGCCAGCGTGCGGGCGGAGACATCTACATACAGGGTGTTCCCCTGCACTTGCGCTTGCACCTTCAAATCGGGCTTGGACAGTTCGATGTGCTTGTTTGCTACAAAAGGAGTAACACTTTGCGTGAGGAGTTTGCCATCCTGCCACATCTCTGCAACGAACACGACGCGGCGCTGGTTTTTGTGCGAGACGAAGGCTGAAAGATCATACGAACCGACGAGCGTATCCGCCAGTGCTTTGGCACGCAGGGTCTGCTCGCCGCTGCTCAGGCATTCACCATCGACCGTTTCCAGCCGCCAGCGGATGAGCACATCCACCGGTTCGACCAGATCGCTGGTGACGTGGATTTTCATGGTCTTGCCATAGTCGGCCACCGAGAGCAGCAGCGGGGCGTAGAAACGTTTGGCGGCGTAGTGGAGCGCCTTCCAGCGCCCGAAGTAGTCGAGTGAGGACCACGAGGCGACCGGCCAGCAGTCGTTGAGCTGCCAGATGAGCGTCCCACTGACCCGGTCCCGGTTGCGGCGCCAGTGCTCCACACCGTAGCGAATGCCTTCGGCTTGCAGGATCAGGCTCAGGTATACAAGCGAGGCGAAGTCTTTCGGCATACGGAAGGTATCGGTCATCTGGGCGATCATCAGTCCGTTGCCCGAGCCGCTGCGCTGGTGATGTTCCATCACGTAGGAGGTCATGTTCCAGTCGCCGGGTTCAGCGTATGTGGCGATGGTCTTAAGCGGCGGCAAAGCCTGGAAGCCGAACTCGCTCATGAAGCGCGGATACTGCGTGCGGTAGGCAGTGAACGGCTTGCGTCCGTGCCAGACGTCCCAGTAGTGACAGTCCCCCTGCACCTGATTATTCGCGCCCTCGAACGGCATATTGGCGGAGGCGGAACTGGGCCAATAGGGATGGTCCGGATCTTCCGACGCGAGCAACTCCGGCAGCATGCGGTGGAACATGCGGTCGTAGCCGTCCTTGAGGCGCTGGTTGAGCGGATCGTCGGGCTTGTTCCAGCCCCAATCGCACCAGCCCTGTTCCATTTCGTTGTTGCCGCACCAGAGGGCCAGGGCAGCATGGTGGCGCAGGCGGCGGATGTTTTCCACTGCCTCGACGCGGAAGTTCTCGAAGAAGTCTGCGTCGGCGGGATAGATCCCGCAGGCGAACATAAAGTCCTGCCAGATCAAAATGCCATAACGGTCGCACAGAT
>DASTJG010000400.1:0-5630 GCA_035716785.1 Anaerolineales bacterium | reverse complement strand
GCTCTCCTTACAATAAAAAGTGGACAAAGTATAGACTCAAATCCCTTCCCTGACAAGCGTAGCGTGTCACGGAGCGGCAATATAGGCAAATTTGCCGCGTATTTGACTCACATCTTGCCTGGTTGAGCCGGGGCAACATTTGTGAAATGAATTTCCCTGTGTAGCAACAGCAGTGGCTACACGCTAGTTAAGATAAATTTGTTGCATAGATAGCGATTTGTTGATGGAATTTCCCCACACTGCCCATGCTATATGGCTACACGATGTTTATGAAATGCGGATCGCTGAGCAGCAGAAGGGCTACTCGTACTTCAACGCCATCACGGGGATCATGGTCGCAGCGCGCAAGGCAGGATATAGTCCCGAGATCATTCCGATAATTGTGGAAAAGACCAACGCAAAGATCGGCAGCCAGACCGGGGTGTACACCGCCACGCTGGGCGGAGCACCGCCCTGCTGACCCGCCTGATTCGCCAGATAAACGATCGCGATCACGTTGATGCCCTGTCCCGCCAGCCAGCCGATGAGGGTCCCGCCCAACCCGCCAATGAAGCCGATCCCCGCCGCTTCGCCCAGGAAGATCGCCAGCACATCACGATTGGTCGCGCCAACGGCTTTCATCAGACCGATCTCGCGCGTCCTCTCGAGGATCGACATGGCCATGGTGTTGGCAATGCCGATGGCAGCGACCAGCAGTGCGATCGCGCCCACACCGCCGAAGATGAATTGCAGGATCACATAAAAGTTATTGATGCCCTGCACGAAGGATTGCGGCGTAAAAGCCTGGAAACCCATTTCCGTGATCTGTTCCGAGATGTCCAGCACCTGCTCCACATCCTGCACTTTGACGACCACCTGGCTATAACCATCCTTGTTGTAATTGATCCGGCGTCCCTGCGCCCATTCGTTGAGGGATTTGATCTGATCGAGGGGCAGGTACATCGTCCAGTCTGACTCGCCGCGCGACTCCTTCAAAATACCTGTGACGCGCACACTGAGATTCTTGCGGATTTCTGTTCCAGTCTGCTCATCCCATTTCATGACAACAAGTTGGATCTGCTGCCCATAAAGTTCGGGCGGTGGAGGCGGCTCATCTCCGGGCCGCTGGCGCGGGTTGTAAAAGTTGGCCGGCACCAGCGCGCCAATCACGACTGTACCGCGCCCCAATTCCGTTCCCCCCTCGGTCGCTTCCAATCCCAGGTCTGCCAGGTCCGCCGTATCCACCCCGATAATGTTGACCCCGCCTTCCAGCTTCTGATACTTGACGATCATGCCGGTCATCAGATATTCGCGCGGGATCACAGATGCCACGCCCGGGATGGCGCGCAGCTCAGTGAGGGCAGAGTTGGTCAGCATGCGTGGGCCCTGGGACTGAGGTCCACCCGAGGACACGACCATTCCTCCGCCGCCTCCCATTGGCATTCCTTCCATTTCATACGCCGGCATCACCTGGATCTGGGTCAAATCACCGATGCCATACAATTGTTCATTGGCATTCTTCTGCAAACCAATCGCGAGTGAAACCAGAATAACTACCGCCGCGGTGCCGATGACCACGCCGATCGCGGTCAATGCCACGCGCGCTTTGCGGCGGCTCAGGTTCCCAAAAATGAGTCGAACGAGATCAAGAAGTTTCATAAATAATCTTCCGTCATTGCGAGGAGGGTGTAGCCCGACGAAGCAATCCTATTCACGATTAGCATACAAGGAATTTCATAAGAGATTGCTTCGCGGAGTTTACACTGAGCATGCCGAAGTGCTCGCAATGACGTATCAAAGGATATTTTTGAGACAAGTTCTAACCTTTTCCACTGCCCGGTTTTGGTCCCGGCAATGGTTGTATCTCTTCACCTTCCGGCGCAATGCCGGGATCATTATTGGATGGCGGCGCGCTGTCCAGCCCGAGCAACCCAAGAATGAAACGCCACACTTTCTGGAGAGGCTTCTCCTCCACAGGCATGGGAACGACTTCTCCACCTCCCCCGCCTCCCTCCATGCCCGGCTCCATCATCGGTTCCCCCTCCATGACCTCGATTTCCAATTGCTTCGTAATGGTACGCGCCTGGTTGAAATCATCGGTGTAATCGATGGTGATATCGAGCGTCATCTTGCCAGACTGTTCCGGAGTGACCATTGCATCGAGCGTGAAATAGCCGCCCGCGTCCAGCGACCCGACGAGGCTGGTCCCGTTTTCGATCGTTCCATTCGCCGCTTCGACTTTCATCGTCCCCAGCACCGACAGACGTTTTCCCAGGTTCACAACCTGGATGGGCAGAGCGCCGGGCTGCCCGACAAAGAACGGATCGGGCGGACGATAGAAGCTGATATCCACACTCGGCAGGCTGTACACCAACAGGGTAATGACCTGTTCGTCGTTGACGACCTCGCCTTTCGGGTTCAGATACGAGAAGGTTACTTTCATCGGGTACGCGCCCGGATTGGTCGAGACGTTGACGATCAGATTCTGGCTGGCCTGGACTTTGCCACCCGCTGGCAAATCTCCAAGCGTCTGCACGTTCGAAGCGCCGACCGGGGCAAAGTTGGTGAACTCGCCGCCTCCGCCCGAGACTCCACCACCGCCGGGCTCGGGTGTCCCATTGCTGCTCCCACCAGACGTGCCACCGCCCCCCACGATCATGGTCACGCGCTGCGCGCCAGCATTGCCTGTGTTTTCCACAGTCATCGCCAGCGAAAATTGTTCACCCGGCTGCAATGGGTCGAGGCTGGCGCGATAACTGGTGATGACCAGTTGCGAGCTTTTTACTCCTGTCGGCGTCGCCGTGGCGTAACTTCCGGAACCAACACCGCCGATACTTTCGAGATTCAACGTAAACTTCTCGCTGTAAGCTGTTCCGCTTGCATCGTTGTAGGACACGGTCATGTCCACGCTCACATACCCGGTGGCATAACTTCCGACAACCATGGGCTGATCGAGAGTCACAGAGTTGCCTGCCGTGAGATCACCGATAATTTCGACACCACCGTTCTTCACCGGCAGATAATCCGTCGAGGTAAACGTCGCCTGGACGTTATAGGCATGGGCGCCACCTTCGTTCCTGAGCTTCACAGTCAGTTTGAAATCCTGGCCATATTGGACAGGCTGAGGTTTCGTCCGGTACGTTTGCACGCCGATGAGTGGACGAACAACGGGTCCCGGTGCACTGGTAGGAGGTGGGGCACTAACCGTCAAGCAAGCTGCTGCGCATGAGACAGAGGCAGCGCCTGTCGAAACAGTCACAATATAAGATGTCGCCGGTACATCAACCGGCACTGTAGCAGTTACCACAGAAGCTGTTTGAAAAGTCGTTGTAAGTGCACCATAGCCCTCCAGTATCACTGCAGTTGATCCTTCCACAAATACAAAATCAGTGCTTCTTACTGTGATTGTTTTAGGACTATCAGTAACGACACTGCCTGGCTCAACCGTTATCGCTGGAGTTTGGGCACTTACAGATATTGGAATGGTTGCAATTATTAAAGCTAGCAAAAGCGCTAACGATACAAATCGAAGAAATCCGGGTTTCATTGTTTTCCCTGTTCCTTTTGATACTATGGGATTTACTACACCTGGGCAGATTCCAGCGCCGCAGACTGGTAGTCTGCTTCGCTGACGATCTGTCCATCGAGGAGAAAGATCTTGTGCGTGGCGAAGCGTGTCATGCGCGGGTCGTGCGTCACCACCAGCACTGTCCGCCCGGAGCGATGCAGGTCAGAGAGCAGCTGCATCACTGCCGCGCCGCTGGAGGTATCCAGATTACCAGTCGGCTCATCCGCCAGGATCAGGCTGGGATTGTTCACGAGCGCGCGCGCGATCGCAACGCGCTGCTGCTGTCCGCCGGAAAGCTCGGTAGGACGGTGGTCGGCGCGGTTTTCCAGCCCAACCTGTTTCAGCAGATTGCGGGCCTGCTCGTTCCGTTGCGCGGCGCTGATCCCTGCAAACTGCATGGGAAAAGCCACATTCTCCACGGCGGTCATGCTCGGGATGAGGTTGAACGATTGGAAAATGAATCCCATACTCCGGCGGCGGAAGAGCGCCAGGGCGTTCTCATCCATTTGGTCGAGGCGCGCACCATCCAATGAGATCTCGCCTGAGGTGGCGCGGTCCAGTCCGCCGAGCAGATAAAGCAAGGTGCTTTTGCCCGAGCCGGAAGGACCCATCACAACCGTGAAGGTATGCGCGTCGATGTCGAGATCCAGACCATCGAGGGCGCGCACAGTTGTCCCGCCCATCTGGTAATGTTTTTTCAGTCCTTTGACACGAATGAAGGGAGTCGCCATATCAACTAAAAGAATGGCCGCTGAACAGCTGTGCCGCCAACTCCTGCACTTAAAGCCCCCAGTCCGGCCTGCGCCAGCAGCACGAGCAGCATAATAACTATTACTCCCACTACTGCCTTATTACGCGGCAGGCTGTCTGAAATTCCAAGACCGATCACCAGCAGAACGACATTCCAGACCAGGAAGATATCCAGGTGTGTCAGCAGCTTTGACACAAAGCCGGTAGTGGAGACAAAGCCCGAAAGGCTGGGGCTGACGATCGCGTGTCCCACTGCCAACATGAACACGATGCGCAGGAGATCGCGTACCGCAAACGGAAGGCTGGCCCAGGCAACGATATTCAATGCACCCAGCATGGAACCGCGCCCGCCCAAAAGTGTGGAGCCGAAGTGCAGCAACGCCGCGAGCAACAACCAACCCAGCCATAGCCCGGTCAGCGAGCCGATCATCGGCATGACATACATGAACACAGGACCCTGCCTGGCCTGTTGTGCCACCATGTAATTTTCCTGCATATCCGGTGTCCAGTATTGCCAGTCCTGCGGCAGCTCAACTTCCCCCATCATGGCAGAACGTGATTTCAGATATCCGGCAACCACCACCACAAGAATTGCCGTGACCGTCAACACAAGCATGGGAGTCAACCAGGTGGCACGCGATTCCGACGCCATTTCCTGAAAGACCTGGCGTGGGCGTAGTATCAGCGCCCGGGCACGTGGAAGATCAAAACGGCGTACAGGTTGTTGGCTAAGGACTGTTTCTGTCATAGGAGTTAAAGAGTATTACACATTTTTGATCGAATGTTTGCACTTTAACCTACTTTTTCGAAATTTTGCGTTCAGGGAGACAGGCGGCAAAAAGATTCTAACACCGTTTAAGATGCCTATATTAAACGCAGGAACAGCTGGGATTGTTCCCAGATGAAAATAAGAAAGCAAGTAAAAAACAAAAAGGCTTCATTGGGTTGGGAGCCTCTTTATCCTGCCGGTGTCACGAGAGCTACAAAGTTCACTATAAGAAGAATCGGGATCTCACAGCTTCATGTCAATTCATACCTATCCAGTTGACTTATATACTCCCAAAAGGGTATAGTGAATATAGTCCAGTATGTGTGGCAATAAGGAATAGGTCGAGGAATGAAATCTGATCTCATTACCATCTTGATCGCTGACGATCACCCGATTGCGCGGGCAGGCATTCGCACGATTTTAGAGGAAGCTCGAGATATGCGCGTGATCGGCGAGGCAGAGGATGGGGATACAGCCAAAAAAATGGTCGCTGAATTACAGCCGCGGGTACTGCTCCTGGACTTGAAAATGCCCGGTCTCTCTTCCGCAGAACTGGAGAAATGG